>CAZCHB010000211.1:0-3531 GCA_964498235.1 uncultured Planctomycetales bacterium | reverse complement strand
ACGCATTTCTTTCACCTGAATTATTTCTAAATTGTGCTCACTTAAATTCGCTCGCACCTCATTCAGAAGCCTTAAATCCCCCACCACCAATACCTTATTTCTATTTGGATCTCTTATCCCTAAAACAGATTCTCCCAAGAGCGCAGTACGATCATCTGCCTCCACGGGAACTATAGGATCTGCCGATGGCACAACATTAACTACAACAGGTGTTGCATCAACAAGTTCTGCATCAACAGGAGTTACGCCATCAAAAACCGCAACCTCAGGCAATGCAAGCTTAGGCCAAACATCTAACATTTTATTCAACATTTCAACTAAAACTATATCGCGAGGCTTACCTTCTTGATTTTCAGCGTCTGAGATTACGCTAATATTAGAAGTTATTTCTTCAAAGCTTCTAATTGTTCCAGACATCAATTGACGCGCTAAATCATTATTTGCAGAAACAGCTTTATGTTGAAATATAACTGGCAGATTACTAAAAGATCTAAAATTCTCTACATTACTGACGTTGTTTAAATAAAAAGAACCTGAACCATCCCTAATAATCACAGCCGCTATCTTATTAACTTGAGTAATATACTGTCCTAACTCAAATCTTGATTTCACAATTATTAATTGATATCCTTTCTTTGCCAGCTGTTCTCGGATTTGGTCTGAGACGTTTACCTTTCCCGCCAGTAAAATTATCTGTCGTCCACCTATCTGCTCTGAAGATACTTGAATCTCCGGCAAAACTACATCCTGGCGCATTAAGTCCCGCGCTAATTCAACAGGAGCAGGCCGTAAATTATAATCATATGACGAAAGGTGCGTGTTTAGTTGATCCACTAAATCACGTTGAGGGTGATCACTAAAAAATAATAATACTGAGGTCCTAATCCCATTAAATCGAGACAAAGAAACAACCAATTGCTTTCTTCTATCTTCATTTAAATTACTTGAAGAAATTGCAAAAACAGGATATTTAGAATACCTATCCCTCAGCAAAATTGCTTTTAGAAACTCAGCCCCCTCAACTCTTTCAGCAATAATACCTGCATAATTATTTTGATTTCCCGTATCAGAGACAGCGTTTAGTGCATCCTGATAATTTGATACAAATTGAAAAACAAAACCATTATTGGTAAGCTGATCAGCAATATAAGCCGGCAGAAATTGATCCTGATTAATAACAACAAGCTTCCGGCGTTCTCCCTTAGGCTTAACTGTCAGCGCAACAGAAGACTCTTGACCAGTAAAATGAAGGGCAATTTTTCGACCACTCTTAATCATTTCAAGAGAATCAGCATATTCGGGACCTTCAGGCAAGCGATCAGGAATATCGTCCAGTCTATTAAGATTTAGCTCCTCTAATCCAATAACTCTAGGCACTACACTGAAGGGATCGCCATCTTCCAAATCTCGTGATTTAGAATGCTGATTTATTTGCCACCATTTAGGAATACTAACATTAATTTTTTTAACCAGGATGGGCAATTCTGCTTTATATATCATCGTGAACGCATAAGGACGATCTTTCATACGAAAATCTTCTACTTGTTTCCTAACTCTTAGTTTATCTTCGGAATTCAGACCGTATGCCTCTATTGCATAAATCGGCACCTTTGTCGATTTACTCTCAGCATAATAAATATCTTGATAGAATTTAAACCCCTTGTCTGCCCCGCGAATAATCATAAAAGCGATGTTACTCTTATTTTCTTCATACTTATCTTTAGCACTGGACTCATCTAAAACTTCTATGAATCGAAATCCCTTTTTAACAAAATCTTCCTTCATACTTGCTGATAAAACATTTTTACCTAGCAACAAAATAAGCTCCCTATTGCCTGCCGACGCTGGCGAAATCTCCATCTCAGGCACAGCATCTTTATGGCCTATCGATTTTACGTTATACTGTGGCAATAATAAGGCATGTGTAATCTTTTCTTCCCTTGAATTAGGATCATTTATTCTCAATAGCCTTTGATTTTCTTTCCTCTTTATACCCTTCCTCTCTGACAGCAACAACTGATGCTCATGAGAACCTTTTTCAACATTTACCTCTAAAAAAGTCGGCCTATCTTTCACGGCATCAAGGAATCGACCTGTTAATTCTGAATAAGGTCCAATAACAGTTGCTACAGAACCTTCGATGTCACTAAAATCAAAAAGAGCATCTTCAAAATTCTCATCATCGATTACCATCGTCTCGATTCTAAAACCATTTTGTGCTGCATATTCTTTTAAATATTCAGGAACATCTTTACTAAGATAAACAATTACTTCTCTATCAATTTCTTGAGCAAGGGACTTTCGCGTTACCGGTGCTAGTGATTCAGGAACAATATTGGGTTCAACCGGACCTTCAGCGTTAGGCACTGCAACATCATAATTTGTAACAAGATAATTCCAATTATCTAAATAAACCCTCAACGCATGGTTGAGCACATTGTCATTGTTGTAATTAAACACAAACCCCAATGAATTGGGGCTCGTTGAGCTTCTGGACTCAACATCTTTTTTAAATTTATTAAAATCACCCTCCCATTTTTCTGGGGCAAGCATAACAAAAAACTGATGTGAACCTTTTTCATAATCCCATACGGCAAGACCATTCGACACATCAGCAATAACAAAAGCTATCTTATTCCTATTGCTATCAATATAACTTAAAGCCTCCTGCTGATTTCTAATTCTTTTGACATTTAGATTAACCGCGCCATTTGTCGTCATTAAATATTTCTCAACGCCTTCGGTCACCAAAACATCACCCCCTACCACCAAGACCATATTTCTTTCAGGGGGAATTTTTCTAAATGGATTATTACCCGTTTCTGCTTCAATACCCATAACTGGATCAATTGGCATTCTATTAACGGCGGGCGAAAGAACTTCTTTATTAGCACCTGATTCAGTAGAATGAAACGAAGAAAGCACTTGGTATTTCCAACCGCTCAATACCGCAGCTATGTGAGAACTTAGTTTAAGTTTATCTATGCTATTTCTAAATAACAGCGATAACGCATACTTTCGGGAATCTTGACCAAGCAAACGTTGAAATTGCTCACGAATCACTGCTTCTTGATCATTACCAATACCATTGCCAACTTGAATAATCATCGGAATCTTTTGTGATTCAACATTTAACTGAGTGCTACTGTATAAATCTGCTGTCTCGTTATTGTATTGTGCAACAATAATCGCCACCTTATTGCCTAGTTCCTGCAGTTTTACTAATGCCTGTTCTTTATTTGACACTTCCATAAACCTAAAATTACTATTCAAGAATTTTTCTTTATTATGCGAATGCATTAATACCTCCCCAACGATAAGGATGGTATTTCTAGTTTCAGAACCAGCAATAAGACTTGGAATATAATCTTCATTATCGAATAAATTCACATCTGTTACACTTTCTGATTTAGTAATAGCTTCTTTAGGCACAGGAACTGCTGCTTCAGGAACTGCTGCTTCAGGAACTGCTGCTTCAGGAACTGCTGCTTCAGGAACTGCTGCTTCAGGAACTGCTGCTTCAGGAACTGC
>CAZCHB010000210.1:0-3591 GCA_964498235.1 uncultured Planctomycetales bacterium | reverse complement strand
CCAAATGGCATAAGCCATACCCAATGGAATGGCCTTTAATGAATAAGCCAAAAAACCAAAATCAAAATTCCTAAAATAACCGTGATGATACTAGGCACCGCCACGCAAATCCAACTGAATACTTTAAACCTAACGCACAAGCAATCTCTAAACATCCCGCTGTCAAAATAAAAATCCATTCAATCATTGATGTGCTGCTTTCGGGATACGTTGGGCGGCAACTAATTACACCGAATTATTAAATCATGGTTTAAAGCTTGTCATATTTTGTGTGCTTACCTTTAGCTTTTTCTACCGGATACTTTGCTGCATTCTTAATCATTTTTTGGTCTATGGCCTTTGCAAGGTCTATCCCAAGATTGTCTGATAGTTCAAATAAATATATCGCCACATCTGCTAACTCATCGGAAAGCTCATCCTTGCTTGATGCAACGTGAGCTTCGACATCCTGCGGTGACTTCCATTGAAAATGTTCTAAGACTTCTGCCACCTCTAACGCTAAAGAAAGCGCCATGTCCTTATGATTATGAAACTGCTTCCAGTCGCGTTTGTCTCTAAAATTAATAATCTTTTCTGTAATCTGTTTAATCTCACTCATTAAAATTCCTTCTAAAAATTAAAAATCTCCGCCCACAGGTTTTCCTGTACAACGGAGATTTTAATAAAGTCGGGATTGATATACATTAACCCTTCCCTTGAATGATACAAAAAAAACGGAGAAGGCGAGATTCGAACTCGCGAGGCACTTTCATGCCCACACGCTTTCCAGGCGTGCGCCTTCAACCACTCGGCCACCTCTCCATTCCAAAAAACTTACTATACCTCCGCCAAAGGCGGATCAGCCTCCGGCTGAAAATACTTTTAGAAAAACAAACAAATACTATACACCAACCTGATACAAATTACTCCGTAATTCCTTCAATTTCGCGTCTTCCAAATAATCGTCGTACTTCATGCCGATGCGGTCAATGAAACCATTGGGTGTTAATTCAACGATGCGGTTGGCGGTCGTTGAGACTAGTTCATGGTCGTGGGATGAAAATAAGATTGTCCCGGGAAAAGCTTCAAAACCTTTATTAAGCGCCGTGATTGATTCTAGGTCAAGGTGATTGGTGGGCTCATCCAGGACAATGACATTAGCACCCGTTAACATCATGCGTGATAACATGCAGCGCACTTTCTCGCCCCCTGAAAGAACCTTAACATTCTTCAAACTTTCCTCACCGGTAAAAAGCATGCGGCCCAAGAAACCCCGTACAAAATTCTCATCCGTTTCAACCGAATACTGACGGAGCCAGTCGATGATATTTAAATCCACATCGAAATATTTTCTGTTATCTTTGGGGAAATACGATTGACTCGTTGATACGCCCCACTTAAAAGAACCGCTCTCAGGCTGCATTTCGCCCATCAAAATACTAAACAATATGGTTTTCGCCAAGTCATTAGGCCCAACAAAGGCGATCTTGTCTCCTTTATTAACATGCAGGGAAAAATTCTTGAACATCAACTGGCCTTGAACAGACTTGGTTAAATTTTCAATATGCAGGACATCATTACCAGCTTCACGCTCAGGCTTAAAATTAATAAATGGATATTTACGGGACGAGGGTTTAATCTCCTCAAGAGTTAGCTTTTCTAGAATCTTTTTACGGGACGTTGCTTGTTTTGCTTTGGACGCATTAGCCGAGAAACGGGCAACAAAATCCTGAAGTTCCTTGCGCTTATCTTCCATCTTCTTATTTGATTCCGAGCGTTGACGCAGGGCTAATTGGCTGGCTTCAACCCAGAAGCTGTAATTACCGGAAAATAGCTGTATCTTGTTAAAATCAATATCACAAATATGCGTGCAGACCTTGTCTAAGAAGTGACGGTCGTGGGAAACAACAATGGCGGTGTTTTCAAAATTAATTAAAAACTCTTCTAACCATGTGCAGGTGTCAACATCCAAATGATTGGTTGGTTCGTCAAGAATCAGGACATCAGGATTGCCAAATAAGGCCTGCGCTAAAAGAACGCGCACCTTAAGGGAGCCTTCCAATTGCTTCATCTGCTGTTGATGCAGATCTTCCTTGATTCCTAAATCACTGAGCAATTTTGCCGCTTCTGATTCCGCGTCCCAGCCGTTCATTTCCCCAAACTTGGCCTCTAACTCAGAAGCGCGCATCCCATCCGCGTCAGAGAAATCAGGCTTGGCATAAATCTCATCTTTTTCCTTCATGACCTGATATAGCTCTTTATGACCCATAACGACAGTCATTAAAACTGTGTGCTCATCGAAGGCAAACTGGTCCTGACGGAGCATGGAAATCCGCTTACCATTAGGGATAGAAACACTCCCGGCGGTGGTATCGATATCCCTGGATAAAATCTTTAGAAAGGTAGATTTACCGGAACCATTGGCTCCGATAATGCCATAGCAGTTGCCAGGGTTGAAGGTAATATTAACCCCTTCAAACAAGACACGCTTTCCGAATTGAAGTGAGACATTATTGACCGTTAACATAGCGGGGAATTATAACACAGGCTTTCTATAAGTCAATGCCGCGGGGAAGGTCGGGCACTTCGCCGTTTAAGGGAGGTATAACCAGCATTTTGAGGACAGGAACCACGCGCGGCTCAAAATACAGGCGGAAGGTTGATTTTGTAAAAAAGATGGGACTTTCTAGAATTAGGCGAAGTTTGGGCAGGAGCCTTTGCTTCATATAGTTATGTACTTGTTGAGCTAATACCGCCCCAACCGTCGATTCATCGGCCACGAATTCCTCACCCTGCCAGCCTTTGGCCACTTCTTCCACGGTTTGAACCACAATCTTAAAAGGAACAATGTCTGAATTAACCTGTTCCCCCTCCACTTGACGGGCAAAACTCTCTAAGAAATCCTCAAGCCCGGCAACAGCTTCTTTGGCCGTATTAAATTCACCGGCGTGCTGGCGTTTAATTTCATGCAGTAAAATGGGATACCACTTGACCCAATGGGACAGGATTTCAATCCATATATCACCAAGCAATGGATCCACCTCAACGGCACGGCTCATAATATTAAATGCCTCTAACCGCACGTCGTAATTGATATTATCTGTAAACGAGGCTTTCAGGGGTGTTGAAAAATCAGCCGCAGACTCATGGCCGACATAGACCATCTTGCCGTCGCTCCTGATAATCATCCCGTTTGGAACACCGGGCATTTGTACGGGTATGGCTAAGCCCCGGTTAATAATCACCTGAACTGGCTCTAGCTGATGGGCAATGGCTGAAGGCAAACTAATCGTGACTGCATGATCCGTTAAAATCTGCGGAAACTTGCTGATATCCTCAAAACCAAACTCGCGTAATTGTTCATTTGAAATCATAGACGATATTCTAGCTAGGCCTGCCCTATTTTGCAAGAATATGCTCTGAATTTCTATATATTGCTTAATTTAATAATCGGTGTTAGACTACTGGACTTAATTTCATGAACATGAACACCCACACAAGAAAGCAACAAAAATGAACACAACAGAAAAATCGTTTTATACCTTAGGCATTGCTCCTACAATCTTAAATCAATTAGATAAGATGAAATTCACCACCCCGACCTTGATCCAA
>CAZCHB010000209.1:0-3640 GCA_964498235.1 uncultured Planctomycetales bacterium | reverse complement strand
AAAGCACTAAAGATGCTTTCTGCTGCAGCATAAGCGCCTATTGGTTTAATTTTTGATTACCTATAGTTGTTTTAAGCGTGAACATATTCATTTTAGGGGCATGGGGTTAAAATCCATGCCTAATAGAGATAGGGCTTGACGCTTTTGGGCCTTGTATGTATAATCTCACACATTAAAAAGCTAGAAGAACATAAAAACAGCAGGGCTGTTTAAAACAAGGAGGAAGTAAGTTGGCTATTGTTAAGGAAAAAAAGACAGCAGTAATTAATCGTTTTAAAACCCACGCGAAAGACACGGGTTCCGCACCTGTTCAAGTCGCTGTTTTGACCACGCAGATCAATGCGCTCAACGAACATTTTAAGTCACACAAGAAAGATAATCATTCCCGCAGAGGTCTACTTGTGCTCATCGGCAAGCGCCGCCGTCTTTTGGATTATCTCCAAAAAACAGATCCCAAAAAGTACGAAGAAACTATTAACAAACTCGAATTACGCAAGTAATCGGTTTAATTTAACTTAAAGGATCAATTATGGCGAACGCTCGTATCGAGACCTCATATGGGGATCAAACTATTATTATTGAATCAGGCAAATTAGCAAAACAAGCCAATGGCGCTGTAGTAGTTTCCGTCGGAGGCACTGTTGTTTTAGTTACTGCATGTATGTCCAAGAAGCCCAGGGAAGGGTTAGATTTTTTTCCTCTAAGCGTTGAATACCAAGAAAGAACATATTCCGCTGGTAAAATCCCGGGCGGTTTTTTTAAACGTGAAGGACGTCCCTCTGAACGTGAAGTCTTAGTGTCCCGTTTAATTGACCGTCCCATCCGTCCACTATTCCCGGAAGGTTTTTTAAATGATGTGCAGGTTGTGGCGACGGTTTTAAGTCACGATACCCAGAATGATCCGGATATTTTAGCGATGATCGGTTCTTCAGCAGCGCTGATGGTTTCTGATATTCCATTCGACGGCCCGATTGGGGCTGTTCGAGTCGGCATGATCGATGGTGAATTTGTAGCTAATCCGACCTTTGAAGAGAGGGTTGCCAGCACTATGGAGTTAGTTGTCGCTGGATGGGGTGATAATATCGTAATGATTGAAGGCGAAGGCGAAGAGATTCCTGAGTCTAAAGTGCTGGAAGGGTTGGAATTTGCCCGTCAGGCTCTGCAGGCCGGCAAGAATGCTCAGATTGAATTACAAAAGAAAATCGGTAAAGTAAAAACAAGCGTAGATTTAAAGACAGCAAATGAAGCGTTTGTTAAGAAGGTGCGCTCGTTAGCAACGGCCCGCTTAAATACAATCTATACTTCAATCGCTGATAAATTAAAACGTGAAGAAGCAGTTGCTGAATTAATTTCAGAATTAAGCAAGGACATGTCAGTGTATGCTGACTGTGCTAAAGACGGCGAAGAATTGTCTGCCTCAGCGGTGGCGGCTGTTTTTGAAACCCTGCAATATGAAATTATCCGCAGTAATGTTTTTAATAAACAACAGCGGGCCGATGGCCGCGGTCTAAAAGAAATACGTCAAATTGATTGTGAAACCGGCGTTTTACCACGTACTCACGGATCATCTTTATTTACACGCGGACAAACGCAAAGCTTAGGAGTTATTACGTTAGGGACCAAGGATGATGAGCAGTTAGTTGAGTCTTTGGAAGGGACAAGTTATAAGACTTATATGCTGCATTATAATTTTCCTTCTTTTTCTGTCGGTGAAACTAAGCCGATGCGTTCTCCCGGCCGCCGTGAGATTGGTCATGGCGCCTTAGCCGCTAAAGCATTAAAGTATGTCCTTCCCTCGAAGTCGGAATTCCCATATACCATCCGTGTTGTTTCTGAAATCCTAGAGTCGAATGGATCATCATCGATGGCTTCTGTTTGCGCGGGTAGTTTAGCACTGATGGATGCCGGTGTGCCAATTAAGGCCGCAGTGGCGGGGATTTCGGTTGGATTGATTTCCGACGAGAAGCAAACGGTGTTGATTACGGATATTATGGGCTTGGAAGATCATTTCGGCGATATGGATTTCAAGGTCGCTGGAACAAGAACAGGCGTTACCGCAATCCAATTGGATTTGAAGATCAAGGGCCTTAGCATGGATTTAGTCAAGGGTGCTGTGAACCAAGCTAGGGATGCCCGGATGAGCATCTTAGATAAGATGGATGCGTGTATTAAAGCACCGCGTCCAGAATTGTCAGAGTATTCACCCCGCATTGTGACGATCCAAATTCCTTCAGATAAGATCGGTGAAATTATTGGCCCAGGGGGTAAAAATATCCGCCGTATGATTGAAGAAAGCGGAGTGACCTCAATTGATATCGAGGAAGACGGCAAGGTGATTATTGCTTCTCCTGATAGTCAGGCCTTGGAAGTTGCTGTCGGTATGATTAAGGGTATTACCGTCGAGCCGGAAATAGGCACAACCTATGAAGCAACTGTTAAGCGCATCATGAATTTTGGTTGTTTTGTTGAATTCTTGCCGGGCCGTGAAGGTTTGGTCCATGTTTCTGAACTAGCCGATAAGTTTGTTAAAGACGTGAATGAAGTTGTCAAGTTAGGCGACAAGTTCAAGGTAAAGCTTGTTGTTAAAGACGAACAAGGCCGTTTCAATTTAAGTAAGAAGCAAGCAGAACTATAGGATATGGGGACACCCGACTGATCCCGAATTGTTAGTTTTGGTATCAGTCGGGTGTCCCCAAATTATATGAAGCTTGAGCATATCAATGAGATTAAGGGTATTCTTATTCTGGCGCTGAGCCTGATTTTGCTCGGAAGTCTCATTTCTTTTACGCCTTTTGATTTACCTTGGTATATATCCCAGCCGAATATTCATCCACATAACTTAATTGGTGTTGTGGGGGCTTATTTAGCTGGGGTTCTTTTTTTTGTATTGGGCTTAAGCGCCTATTTCTTGGTGGTTGTAGGTTTCTTTTGGAGCTGGAATAAGTTTACCTCACGTGAAATTTATTTTTCATTTCCAAAGTTTTTTAGTTTGATCATTTTGATGGTTGTTGCCAGCTCTCTGCTTTGTATGAGCGCCGCTGATGATAATATGGAGCGTTTCTCCAGGTCCGGCGTGGTGGGCATTGCGTTTAGTGATTTCTTAAATCAGTATTTAAGCCCGGTCGGGGCCATTCTTGTTCTTTTTGTTTTAGGATCCTTGGCCTTAGTTGTAGCCGGTGAATTTATGGTTTCGCCTTTTTTTGTTTGGGTGGCGCGTTCTGTTTCGGGCATATTCAAGGGAACATTTGGAGGATTAAAAAATATTCCTCGCCCGAATTTTGGGGCAGGAAAGCAAAAAGAAAATAATCTTAAGAAGGTTCCTCTAAAAGAAGAAGATTTCTTTGATCAGGAAGATATTCCGCAAAAACCATCTAAAGAAAAATCCAGTGCGGTTATTGTACCAAAGGTAAAAACCCCTGAAGCACCCCCGGCTCCTAAGATAAACATTATTTCTGCTCCAAAAACTGACGCGCCTAAGCCTGCCGATTTAAAGCCAAAGGTAGTAGGGGAATATCATTTGCCGTCGATGGACCTGTTAAAAGATGCGCCGGTGGTGTCGGATTCCAATATTCAAGCAACATTAAAGAGCGGGGCTAAGATACTCGAGGAGACATTGGCAGATTTTGGGGTTAATGTTAAG
>CAZCHB010000208.1:0-3742 GCA_964498235.1 uncultured Planctomycetales bacterium | reverse complement strand
ATTGACACCCGTTCCAAGCGCATTGGTAATTCATGTTTATGTAGTGTAAACTTAGCTTATGATAAAGTATTTAGATATAGGGCGCATTATATCCATAGGGACTTTTGTTGCCTTTTTAGGTAATTGTTGGGTATTACCACAAAGCTACGCCCAAGAATTGACCCTTCCTCAACCGGGTACAAGGGTGTATCTAAGCCTGCCTGCCGGACAGGCAGGTCAGTCTTTTAACCCCCCAGTACTCACTGGGATCAAGGTCCATCCAGAAAATCCATTCCGATTTGAATTCGTGCTTTCCGACACCCCTGCTGGTGGTCGGAATGCCAACGACGCATTACAAAAACAACAATTGTTGTCAGAATCCAAACGATTAATCAAATATTTCCTAGCCGCGCTCACCGTCCCGGAAAAAGACCTTTGGGTCAACCTAAGCCCGTATGAAAAGAACCGCATCGTCCCTGATGCTTTCGGCCAAACCGAAATGGGCCGCGACCTCTTAGCCCAGGATTATCTGCTTAAACAAATCACCGCTAGTTTAACGAATCCAGAAGGTGAAGTAGGTAAAGAATTCTGGAAACGCGTATACCAAGAAGTCCAAAAAAGGGGACTGTCCTCTGCTTCTTGGAGAACCAAGGCGTATGACGGCGATAGCCGGCATTCCGATTACCTTAAAGATGTTTCAATAAAGATCGGAACATTTAACAAAGTATGGATTGTTCCTGAAAAAGCCGTGGTCTATGAAAACTCAAAAGCAGGAACGGCCTATGTTGTTGAATCAAAATTAAAAGTAATGCTAGAGCAAGACTACCTCGCTACAATGCGTGCGGGTGACGCGAAGGAGGGCCGTACTTGTCAAGCTAATGAACGAGCCTGCCTGCCGGCAGGCAGGCACCAACGGGATACCGCAGCGGCAGGACCCGCCCATGCAGCCTCGCAGATTATCCGTGAGATTATCATTCCCGAATTGACCAAAGAAATCAACGAAGGAAAAAACTTCGCCCAACTGCGCCAAGTCTACAACTCACTAATCCTCGCAACATGGTACAAAAAGAAAATCAAGGACAGTATTCTTAACCAGGTGTATATCGATAAGAACAAAATAAAAGGCTTGTCATCCCCGAAATCTTTAGTCGGGGATCTAGTATACAGCAATGTCAGCCATAGGCTGATCCGCCTTAGGCGGAAACTAGATGCCCGACAAAAACGTTCGGGCATGACAATTGATGGTGATATTGAAGCAATTTACCAGCAGTATATCCAATCTTTCAAAAAAGGCGCCTATAAGCTGATCAAAGAAGAGCGCGATCCATTGACGGGTGTGCTGGTTCCAAGAAAGTATTTTGCGGGAGGATTTCAGGGGGATATGACAATCTTATCCATTAAGCCAGTAGACGGTAGTTTTAATCCGCAATCTATAGGTGATAACGCTCAAGTAACAGTGGATTTATTTCCAACTAAGGCTGATGTCGCCTTTGGCAGAGATCTAGCCATGGCGGTCAGATTAAGTAATTTACCTATTGGGTTTTTATCCAATGATGTTGACCAAATCATGACAAAAGCAGGTTCAAGGCGTAATTTAAGTTGGTGGATCAGTATTTTGAGGTCATTCAATGTTGATTACTCAAATCCACAGGTGAGAGAAAGCTTTATACGAGTAACAGAAGCATTACAAGATGAGCTGTATAAGAATCAAGGTAGAAGAAATCCATATGCTTTTTCAAGCGCTTTTAAGGCTATAAGCGACAAGATAGTGACTGCAGAAAGTTTTAAAGCATATGGGATGACGTTAATAAAATTGGATAAAGAATTTGGGCCTAAAAAAATGTTTTTCTTGGGTGAAAAAGCGTTGCCATTTTATAAAAATAAGATTAGATCCCCGGATGATCTCTATGGAATTTCCCAGAGTTTTTTAAGCTTACCGTACACAATTCATCAACTTTGGCACATGGTTGACCAAGAAGATCTACGTGTAGCGTTAATTATCAAAGACGGTGATAGATTTAGAGTAGCGACTGAGGCGGAGGTAAGGCAGAGACTTGCACCATATCCTAATTATTGGACAAGCAAGGAGGCGTTAAAAGTTGAGGTGATGGATATCTTACAAGAATGGCGGTTAGAACCAACTCCAGCACGGATATTAAAATTAGTTCAGAATAACAATTTGAATGATGAAGATAAATCGCAAGCGGTAAAACAAGTTCCAGAAATACAACTCTACTCAGAGCCTACGATGGATGTGGTCAGTCAACGATTGATGTTTGTGTTGCCTTATTTTTATAAAATTTATGATGTTCTGAAAAGTGAAAAGTATAGACATAAAAAGATTTTGTTTGCGGGGAGGGATGCGCGCATCCTTTATACATTTTGCCAGGTTCTAGCTATTCTAAGAGGAGAAAATGCGGCCAGATTTATCCAAATCCCTGGAAGTTCAGATTATTTTAGCCATATAGAAAACAAGGGAATCAGGGAATTGGATATTCCGTTAATGGAGTCGTTGGGAATTACTAAGGATGGTTTGTTGCAAGGTGAATTTGTCGTTCTTGATAGTGGATTTGAGGGGACCATTGCGCTTAGATTGCGCGCTATGTTTGCCGATCAGAAAGGATATGACATTGAAAATTCATTGATAAACGATCTCTTGCCTGGCGTGCTCGTGAGTCTGGTTGGAAATAAGAATTACGGTATTAATCAAATTGTTTCCTTTGACAATCTTGCGGGCAATGAACAACTAAAGATTGAGGAGAATGGGATCATCCCGAATAGTTATTATGATACAAATAAAACAATTGCGGTTATTCTGCAAACTCTCCCGCAATACCATACAACTTATGCAGAACCGATTATGTATAAGGGTAAGGTAATTGCTTCTTCAAAAGGCAGGGGAGTATTAAGAAATTCATTTGTTGTGCAGGGTAAAGTAAACCCTGATTTTGTCAATCCTGTGGCCGCGTTGATGTTAGACCAACAGATGGTGCGTCAAATCATTGCCCATGAACAGCGGGATGATGCCGCAATGACAGTTGAGCAAAGTAAACAGAGTATCGACGATAAAATTGAAAGAATTAAAGCGTTAACCGCACATGTGATTCAAGCGCCCATTAATTTGGACATAGTCTTTAACAGTCCTGAAATTCCTAAATCTTTTAGATTAAGTGAAAAAGATAGGCGGGTTTTATTTAAAAGTTTTATGAATAACGGTTATGTAACGGAAGGGATAGTAAGCGAGAAGTTCTTAAGATTAAAAAAAGAAGATATGATTTTGCCGGAGGCTTTTATCGAGTATAGGTTTCTTATATTTGATGATTTAAGAAAAGCTGCGCGAAAAGATTTGCAGGAAAACAATATTGTTAATTACGCTGAGGCCAATGAAGCATTTATTCAATTGATGTCCATCATTTTTGATTTAGCAGATGAAAATGTTCAGCAGGAGTTATTTGCTCATTTTTGGAGTCAAATATCTAATATTGGTAATTTAATTAATAATTTTAATCGGATTTATTTGCCGTTTTTAGGTGATCAAGTCCCTCCCTACAGTTTTCTGACAGGGGACGATGCTCATCGTGCCTTTCTCGGTATTAAGAAAGAATTTCCGAGTTACAAAGAAGTATTTGGTTATCTTCAGAGTGAAAAAACCTCCTTTGAATCTGCATTAGAAAGAGAACGGTATGAAATTGCCATGCGTACGATAGAGCATGATATTTGGAATGATTTATATGCGAAATTAGGTTTTTTTATAATGAAATAT
>CAZCHB010000207.1:0-3743 GCA_964498235.1 uncultured Planctomycetales bacterium | reverse complement strand
CCAAAATACGGCTTAATTCCCCGCCTACCTTCTTCTGTTCATCAAGGGCGCGCTTAAAATCATCCGGCGATAAGATTTTATCGCGCAATAAAACTTCTTTAAGCCGTTGAGTGAATGAAAGCATTAAATGATTTCGTAATAACGTTTAATGGCGTTCTTTATATCTGTGGCGGTACTTACAAAGGCTTGTACCACACAGCCTGAGATCAACTCCACATCTTCCAGCGCCTGCACGTTCAACGGATTAGCCATCGCTAACGTTAGACTTTTTCCAATCTTATCAATAGGGATCAAACAATATTGCCGGCATACATTAGCTGGAATAGCACTGACAACTTCTGGTGCTATTTCATAATTAGACAAAGGTAAATATGGAAAGCCATACTGGCACATCAAGGCCTGGACTATGCCCTCTTCCGTGGTAAAGTTTAAACTAATAAGAGCTTCTCCCAAAAGAAGGTTAGTTTCTTTTTGAGACTTTAACGCTTGTTCCAATTGCGCACGGGTGATCATACCCCGCTCAATTAGAATTTCACCTAATTGCTTATTGATTGTTTTTCTAAAATGTTTCATAAGTGCATCGCTTCTGTTTACCTTTTACTATAATAACCTATATCCCAATTGTCTAGAACATCGTCCTTTTTTTACTCAAATTCAACAAAAAACCAAGCATAACCGCAAAAATTATAAAAGATGTCCGCCCATAACTAATAAACGGCAAGGTAATGCCTACCACAGGGAAAAGCCCCATGACCATTCCAATATTAATAACAACTTGCAGCGCTAAAATCCCGACAATACCAATAACTACTGATTGCCCAAAACGGTCTTTATTATGTTCAGCGATCTTTAATCCACAATAAATAATTGCCCCGTAACAATAAATCAGAAAAACGCCACCTAAAAATCCCCACTCTTCTCCAATGACTGAAAAAATAAAATCAGTATGCCTCTCCGGCAAAAAATTTAATTGATTCTGTGTTCCCGATAACCAGCCTTTCCCCAAAATCCCTCCTGAACCTACTGCTATCTTTGATTGAATAATGGTATATCCCGCACCCAAGGGATCATGGTTAGGATTCATAAAAACCAACAAACGGTCTTTTTGATACGGTTTTAATAAGTGCCAGCCAAAAGGAACTGTGGCTGCTAAAAAACCAACAAAGGCGGCAAAAACTTTTCCGGAAACCCCGCTTAGGTAAAGCATTATAAAAAAAATACCAAAAATCAAGATTGCCGTCCCCAAATCCGGCTGTTTAAAAATCAACAGCATCGATACGCCTGTCAATAAGAACGGCCAAATTAAGTCTTCCCAAACATTCCTCAGGGACTTAGTTAAATTAAATGACAGCCTGGGACGCCGATCGCTGAAATAACGGCCTAATAATAGGATAACCGCAAGTTTACTGAATTCCGAGGGTTGAAAACTAAAACCCCCTATCGAAAACCATCGAGTGGCTCCAAGAGCTTGACGTCCTAAGAATAAGACTAAAATTAAAAAAATAACACTAGTTAGGTAGAGTGGATACTCAATCTCAAAAAACTTCCGATAATCAGTATGACTTAATACCGCCATGATCAACAACGAAATGCCTGCCACCCACAATTGATCGTAAAATACGCCTTGTCCCACACGGTAATTGTTGTAAGACGCACTATAAAGCGCGGCTAAACCAATACCCATAATAAAAAAAGCGTGTATCCATATCAGCTTGGAAATATCTTTAAAGGCAATCATTACGTTTTCCTATGGCAATGATTATCCGCGCATTGGTTTTTTCCAAATAAATACCGGCGATTTGCAATAAAAGCATAACACCAGCGGCCAATAATAGACACTCCAGGCAGGTATACAAATAAAACAAAAGGATACAACAAAGGCAAAACCAAACACAACCTGCGAAACGCATCAAAACCGCCGTACGTTACAAGTCCATCTACCAATTTCATTTCTTTAAGATCACCTTCAAAAGAAGGCTCAAAAACTAAAGCCCCGCGCCAATCCATTGATTTCAGTTTAGCAACGGAATCTTTACAAAAACCACATTTACCGTCATAAATGACCCTTAATTTATCCATCACATAACGCTCATTTTGTTCTCAGAAAACGGTCCAAACTAAATTGATCAGTTTTAGGCAAATGCCGAAATAAGATGATTGTTAATAGCAGCATCAAACTATCAGCCACAATAACAATACGCGCAGATACATGAATCAACTGACCAAAACAACCGCAATGCTCAATATCAATACCCCTCAATAATGCCTGCCCTACAACGGAAATAAACACCGCAAAAAAAACCATCACCGCTGACAGCATGTGTCGCGTCCATAGCCCTAACACAAGAAATAGACCTGCAAACAGTTCCATCCAAGGAAAAACCTTAGCTGTCCATTCTTCCGCCCAACCCGGCAAGAGTGCATATGCTTGAATCGCATATAAGAAATTTTGGTACGGACTCAAGGTTTTCTCTAGTCCTGAAACCAGGAACACTAAACCAATACCAATACGTAAAAAAACAAACATATTATTTATCCGGCGGAAAATAAAGGTCTAACTCATCCTGTAACGATTTTCCTCCAACCACCATCTTATTATTTACAAAATACGTTGGAGTTGATTGAACACCCAATGAGCCGCCTAATGAACGGTCATCGTTAATGGTCTTTAATGCAGTCTCTGAAGAAAGGCAAGCTTTTAATGCCCTAATATCAATGCCCGCTTGCTTCGCAAAATTATTGAACATGCCTTCAGCAGAGATCAGCTGGCTCCATTGCTTTTGAGCGGGCATTAACTGATCATGAAATTCCCAGAATTTACCCTGAGCGCCCGCGCATTCGCTATACAGCGCCGACTGCATCGCATGACGGTGACTTTTAATTAACGGAAAATATTTCATCTGCACACGGATATCGTTAGGATATTTCTGCATATATCCTTTCAAAAGTTCAGCACCAAAAGCACATGCTGGACATTCAAAATCAATAAATTCAATAACCTGCACCTTAGCTTGGACATTGCCTTTAGAACGGGCGCTGACAGAGTCAATCGTTTTAACTGAACGAGCCGAATATAATTTAAAACCGATAATGCCAGCAACGACTACAATAATAATTAAAAATGTTATCTTTTGCTTGCTCTGCATATCAAACCCTTCCAGATTGTTTAGTTAATGATCTCAGCTTAGTTAATAGCCTAGCAGTCAGCGCCTTCTGCTCAAAACGCCATTTCCAGTTATTTATTTTTGTCGCTGGCGTATTCATGCGCGCACGCTGGTCTAAACCTAGCACATCTACCAAAGGTATAATCACCTTATCCGCTTTTGATTCTAATACAGCTTGTATCATTGCCCAAGGTAATTCTTTTACCCCTACAACTTTCTTGAGCACTAGCGGAATATTAACCTTTTCATTCGGTTTAGCTTCCGTATTATACCACCCACGAATAGTGTTATTATCATGAGTACCCGTATACGCCACGCAATTTGTCTTATAATTAGCAGGAACGTGCGGGTTAGTCCTAATATCACCGCCAAAGGCAAATAACAAAACCCTCATGCCGGCAAAATTAAACTTATTCATCACATCAATGACATCCTGAGTTATTTCACCTAAATCTTCAGCGATCAAAGGCAGATGTTTAAACTTTTTCGTAAGCGTACTAACAAAATATTCTCCCGGCCCTTTCACCCAGCGGCCAAAAACAGCCAGCTTCTCATGAGCTGGAATCTGCCAGAACGACA
>CAZCHB010000206.1:0-3771 GCA_964498235.1 uncultured Planctomycetales bacterium | reverse complement strand
CGGCAGTTAGAAGAATTCAAGAATAGCTTGGAGAAAAAGAATGCTGATTTAAAGACCGCAAATGATGATATGGATAAGTTTATTCATATCATGGGTCACGATATCATGAATCCCTTGACTATGATGATCGCCTACTGCGCCTATGTGGAGAAACACAACGAAGCCGCCATGGACGCCAAAAGCATGGAAGCCCTGCAAGGCATCCGCAAAGCCGCTACTAAAATGCATGGTATGGTTAAAGATTTGCTAAAGTTTGGGGACACCCGACGTATCCCGAATTAATTTGGGATACGTCGGGTGTCCCAAGATGAAGATTCGCGGTATCGCGGTTGTGCAAAATGCGGTGCTTAAATAGTTGAATCCCCTCCTCAATTAAGGTAAAATATCCGCGATTTCGGTAACTTCTTTCATTGAAGCAACCTTCATTTCTATTATATTTAATATATAAGGATATATATGAATCGCTATGTCGTTGGAGTGGATGTTGGCGGCACTAACATTAAGATGGGGATTGTCCATCCTAAGGGTCAAGTGATTACCCGATCTTCTTTTGCCACAAAACCTTTTGCTTCTAGCCGAGAAGAATTAATTAGTGCCATAAGTCGTGAAATTGAGGACATTGTTGCCCGCGCGGGTTTAACCAAGAAAGATATTGCCGGTGTTGGCATTGGTCTGCCCGGTTTGGTTGATCATGAAAAAGGCATTGTGCGTTTCCTGCCCAATATCCCAGGCTGGCGCCAGGTACGTTTGAAAGCAATTCTGCAAAATAAATTAAAATTACCTGTGTATATTGATAATGACGTCAAATTAATCACCTTGGCAGAGTGGAAGTTTGGGGCTGGCCGCGGCGCATCAAATTTGATTTGTTTGACGCTTGGCACAGGTGTCGGTAGTGGTTTAATTTTAGATAATAAACTTTATCGCGGGGACGGCAATGCCGCTGGCGAATTGGGGCATATGCCCCTTAATGAAGACGGGCCGCGCTGTAATTGCGGCGGGCTTGGCTGTTTTGAGGCGTATATCGGCAACAGCCGTTTAGTGATGCGGGCTAATGCGATCATGGGACGCAGGGACGTCACCCTGGAAGAAATGTTTAAGCTGGCGAGATCCGGCAATAAAAAGGCCCTTTTATTTTGGCAGAAAACCGCGGAGCATTTAGGCAATGGATTGGTTGGTGTTGTTAATTTATTAAATCCGCGATTAATTATTATCGGCGGCGGGGTCTCCAATAACCACCAATTTTTATTCAAGACCGCCCAAGCGGTGATTAAGAAACGTGCCATGGGAACACAAGCCTCCATGGTTAAGATTGTCCATGCCCGTTTAGGCAATGACGCGGGCATTATCGGAGCACAGGTTTTAGTCCATAATGCGTAACAATCTCCAATATATTATCGCCGCCGCGGTCAGCTTCTGGCTGTTTTCATCCATGCCGTCATTGGCTCAATGGGATGTTACAGACAAGAAACAGGGCAAGACTATCGATGATTTGAAAGACAATAAGATGGATATCAAGCCGAAAGCGTCCCAAAGTGTGGAAATGCAGGCGGATCAAGTGGAATATGGGGGCGCCGATAGCACCGCGAAAGCAAACGGTAACGTTGTCGTTACCTCAGGCACAACCGTTTTACATGCTGATGAAGTTGAATTAAATCGTTCAAAGCAGGAAGGTTCAGCTCATGGTCATGTTTATGTGGATGCGCCGGATTTTCAAGTAGATGCTGACGCGGGTAAGTTTGATTTTAATAATAAGACAGGGGCTTTTGTTAATGCCCGGATTTTTAACGACCCTTTTCAGATCAAAGGCCAGACGGTGGCTAAGATATCTGATGATCATGTGATCATGGAAAATGGGTACATGACTACCTGTGACCACGACGTGCCGCATTTTCGCATGGGCATGAAGAAACTGGATTTTTATCAGGGGGATAAGGCGGTGGCCCGCGGGATCAAGGTGTATGTGGGGCCGGTTCCAATTATGTACCTGCCGCGCTATACGCAGGACTTAAAAAATAAGCCGTGGTTTACCTTCATTCCCGGCTATAAAAAAGATTTGGGTTATTTCTTATTAACGCGATCGCGCGTCAGAATTAATGACTATGTAACGACCACTTTCTTAGTCGACGCTTACGAGCGTCAGGGTTTTGGTTTTGGAAATGAGACAAAATATAAAACATCAGCGGTTGGATCTGGTTTGGTGCGCACCTATTTTATTAATGAACGCTCTATTGCCGCGAAACATCCATGGGTAGCGAAAACAGCTCCGACGATACAAAATAAACGCTACCGTTTTGAGTGGCGCCATAAATGGGATCCGGATGAAAAAACGTCGGTTATTTGGCAATATTATCGACTAAGCGACGATGTGTTGGTAAGTAAATATTTTGAAAGAGAATCCCGCCGTGATCCCAGCGCGGATACGTATTTTCTTCTCACGAGGGCAATGCCGGTTGGTCAGTTAAGCTTTCGGGTTGACCGCCGGGTGAATCGTTTTGTAACGGCGGTTGACCGTACACCTGAACTTAATTATTCTGTTACCGGCCTGCCAGTGGGTGACACAGGGGTATACTTAAAGAGCAATAATACTATCTCAAATTTAGTAAAACGTTTTCCAAGTCCGACTGAAGATAGGCGGAAGACTTTTCGCGTTTATACGGACAATGAGATCTCTTATCCTACACGGGTTGCTTTTGTTCAGGTAACACCCTTAGTAGGCGGGAACACAACGTATTACAGCCGAACGCCTGATGAGCGTCATCCAACGGATGTTATCCGCGGAACATTCAAGACCGGGGCAGATTTTAGCACGCGTTTTTTGAAAGTATTTAATTTGCAGAAGGGTTTTTTGGGGACTAATATTACAAAGCTTCGCCATATTATTGCGCCTTCTGTGTCGTACCGTTATCAGCATGCGCCTACTTTTGCCGCTTCCAGATTAAATCAATTTGATGAGGCGATAGACGGGTTAACTCGGGATCATGTGATAGGATTTTCTCTTGAAAATAAATTGCAGGCAAAACGCGGAAAGTACACGGTTGATCTTTTAAGATTGTTGACGACAACAGCCTATAACGTGCGCCAAAAAGGATCTAAGGGCCATCTAGGCCCTATCAAGAACCTGCTTGAATTTACACCGGTAGATTGGCTGAAAATGGTTTCTGAGACGACGTTTGATCACCGCAAAAAGCGTTTGATGGAGAGTAATTTTGATTTATATTTCAATAAGGGAGATAAGTTTGGTGTCAGTATTGGCGACAGGTTTGCCCGCGGGCAGGATCATCAATTAGTTATGCAATTAGCGTATGTTGTTAATCCTAAATGGCGTTTTAAGATTTATGAAAGTTTTGAGCCTTTGTCGCGGTTTCATTTAAAACAACAGCAATACACGGTCACCCGCGATTTACATGAGTGGGAAGTGGGGCTTATGTATAACCAAACCAGAGGCAGCGGGAATGAGGTTTTAATGAGTTTTACGCTTAAGGCCTTCCCTGAACAGTCGCTTGATTTATTCGGGACCAGTTTCCATCAGCGTAAAGCAGGGTCGCAAAGCAGTGAAACACCACTATAACAGAGGGAGCAGGCGTTAATGAATATCGCAATTGTAGGTTCAGGATATGTGGGTTTAGTGACAGGGGTTTGTTTATCGTCGATTGGCCACCATGTTATTTGCGTCGACAATAATCCTGAGAAGATTAAGAAGCTTAAGAAAGGGTTGGTGCCCATTTACGAGCCGGGTTTAGAAGCCTTGATGAAGGAATGTGTTAAAAAGAA
>CAZCHB010000205.1:0-3782 GCA_964498235.1 uncultured Planctomycetales bacterium | reverse complement strand
GCCGCCAGGAAATAGCGGACCATGCGCTGGGACGCTTCTTTAATAAAAGCTTGGTCTTTGTTACTGTCACCTGAATCAACGATAAAATCGAAATTAAAAGGCTTGTCGGGGTGTATCTGCAGCCCTTTGAGCAGGACAGGCGAAAAAGCACCTGAAGGCAGCAGCATCCTTCCAGGTAGCGGCAACTGATTAATACTAAAATCGCTGGCATTAACAAGGGCAAGATCCCCTATCAAAAAACTTAATAACAGTGCTGCAACAATGATTTTTCTAAACACAACGCTTCCTTTCAAAATTCAATAAAATCAAACATACAACTTGTATTTGATTTGTTTCCCGATACTAGGATAGGATTAAATTATCTGTCGAATGAGAACTACGATGACCCGCAACATCATTAGTGGGGTTAAAGTTGAGGGAAAGTATAATAGAAATTCAAGAAACACACAACTTAATTATTTTGCCACAGAAAATTCTCATCTATCGCCTAACAGACGAGATGTTATATTAGAAGCTTGAACCTGCTCTCAGTGACTTAGTCCGCTCTCTTCTACTTTGCATTGACAATTATTATTTTCAACCTTGTTTTCCAGCTATTATGTTTTATACTCGTAATAGGGGCAGTGTGTATCTTAGTTTAATTTAAAGGTTATCTTATGCAGATCAAAACAAATAGCATTATTGGGCTTAGCCTATTTAGTGTTGGAATTATCCTATTTTCTTTTACCAAAGCCCACGCTGGTTCCCTTGAAATGACCACCTATTACCCTTCTCCCTCGGGCAATTATGATGATCTTATCGCAAGAAATCTTGGTGTTGGGACATTGACGGTCAATAATACTTTAAACGTTGCATCGTTAAACGTTGCTGCCGATAGGCTCACTGTTAATGCCAACGGTATTACAAAAATTCAAACTTCTTATGCCGACCCTGGAAACAGTCAGGGTATTTTTACAGTCAGACAGCTTGGAACAACCTACGGCGGAGGAATGCCGGCAATTCTGGCTGGGACTGATAATTTAACTGGATCTAGCAACTATTTATTTGAAGGAAGAATATTCCAGACCCTTGGCGCTCCCACTCCCTACGTCAGAAATTTTGCCGTCCGCGCAGATGGAGAGGGATCCTTCGCAAACAATCTTGGAGTTGGAACGATGTTTCCCCTCCATAGGCTTCATGTTGAAGGTTCAAGCGCTGCTGGCGGGGAGATAGGCCTTAGCCTGTTTAACAGAAGCAATGCAGCTGCTTCTAAATCACGCTTCATCCAGCAAACCGGGATTACCAACGCCAATGTTGAAAGCACCATCACCAACGATGCCGGCGCCACCTATGGCCAATATCAAGTTTTGGCTGGCAATGCTATTTTTACCGGCAACTATTACATGCCGATGCATATTTTCTACACCAAAAACGCCTTTTCGGCTGATCCTTGGGTTGAGCGCATGAAGATAGATCAAGCCGGTAATGTGGGGATTGGTGTGACAACTCCGCTATCCCAGCTTCAGATTGGTAATGGTTTTAATTTTACTCCAGATTGGCCAACAATGACCCTTAACTGTCATTTCGTAGGTGCAAATTGTATTTACAATGTCGATAAACCTGCCGCTATGATTCAATTGGATAACACTAATGGCAATTTATATTTCACAACCGCTCCCACTGGGGTAACTGGCGCTGTAGTCGCTTTCAATACTGGATTGACACAAAAAAGCGATGGGAATGTTGGGATTGGCATTACGCCCTCACAAAAACTGGACGTGAATGGAATTATCCGAACAAACGGGAACAATGTTGGACATGAAAATATAGGCGGAACCATGCAGATTGGAACACGGGATGCAAATAAAATGGACCTTTATACAAACAGTGCTGTCCGATTGACCGTTGATGCTAATGGAAACGTAGGCATTGGCCATCCAGCACCTAACAATAAATTACTGGTCACCAGAGAGAATGTTGGAGAATGCTGTACCGGCGCCTCATCTACTCCTCCCGGCGCTCTTTCATACGCCGTCGCCATTGCTGAGAATACATCTGTCACAGGAAATATGGCAGGAATTCAGTTCCACAACGCGGCTGTCTCTGAAGCATATTTCCGCCTAGCCAATGACAGCGCCTTCAAACATTTTGAAATAGGCGGCAACCAAGGATCTAATGTCGGCCTTACGATTACCGGACGCCTGGAGGCAAGCTCGTTTAATTACCCGTCTGATGAACGGCTTAAGGAAGACATTGTCCCTTTAACAGGAGCTCTAAAGGATATCCTGCATTTAAACGGAGTACGTTTTAAATGGAAAAAAACAGATGAAAAAGAAATTGGTGTTATTGCCCAGAACGTAGAAAAAGTCCTGCCTGATCTAGTGGTGACTGGCGCAGACGGGATGAAAGGCGTTAAATATATTAATTTAGTGCCTGTGTTAATTGAAGCAATTAAAGAACAACAAGAACAAATTGAACTGTTAAATAAAAAAGTGGCTTTTTTGGAAAAAGAAGTGTTAAAACGTTGAGAGGATTATTATGAGAATCATACATTTATCTAGATATTTGGTCTTAATAGTCTTGTTAAATCTTTATTTCTTAACAAATACATATTCAGATCCAAACGGCGACACGGGCGGTGGTTCCACCACCTCTTTCAGCAGCGAAGCAGCTGAGATTGCGGCTAACGGCTATGAATATAATATAGACCCCTTGCAAGCAGATAAAGACAATGACCGTTACCGCCTGTCAAATTACAAGGTTAAAATCAGCAAATTCAGACCCCACGTCCCTTGTGTTTGTGTACGAGCAATCACTGCAGACCAATTATTTATTCCTTTAAAAACAGAAGATGAATTTAAGTCTTTTTTACGATGGGCTGATACGCCAGAAGGTCAAACAAAGGTAGAAGTGACTTGGTGTCATAACGGCACCGCAGGCGGCGGTGATTTTGACTCCCACAGCGGATGTGAAGGCGGCGGTTGTACCTAATTGATTTCGCTTAAAATACGTCCTTTGCCATAAAAAACAATTTCTTCTTCAATATGCCCTAGCCTTAGTCTTATTATCTTGGGGCCATAAGGATGTCTTTTATTCCAATCGTTAATTAACCATTCACGCTTAAAAACTTTAAAGCGCGCAAATTTCTTTTGCTGAAAATTCCAGAAAAGCTTTCCCCACCGATAATCAATTACGTCTAAGTGAAACGGATAACTCATATTCAGATTCTGCCATGGTTTCTCAAAAGAAGGATCTAAATAATAGATTCTTGTGGAAGTTTCCGGCCTGCGAATAAAAAATGTCCATGTCTGATTAAGATTTAATTCACGTGTAAATCTAAAAAAGACTGGGTATGACCATTTATCTTTAAATACGGCGTTATGAAGTTTAAATACATTAAAACAAATCACATGAACTAATAACACCAAAGCCATGTATTTTAATGCCTTTTCTTTCTTTTTTTCATAAGCGTTTGGCCTTTGTTCTTTAGTAGGTTCTTTACGTTTTCTAAACAGCGCGTCCCAAACAGATGATGGTAAAAAAGCTGACCAAACAATCAGCATAATGTAAGGAAGCCAGCCCACATCCATAGTCAGGTCAATAAGCAAATGGAAGATAATAAAACTAACGATTAATAATATCCTGAAAAATGAATTCCGCCATGGACACAATAAAAACAACACTGCCCAGCGCTCCAGCAATAACGTAAACAGTGTCAACACTTTAAGCAAATCAGGAAACTGCACCAGCCAGCTCCCCAAGGGCTTGACAAATTCACGGGTCATGAAGGTAAAATAAACAGC
>CAZCHB010000204.1:0-3789 GCA_964498235.1 uncultured Planctomycetales bacterium | reverse complement strand
TCCCCCGCGAGGGCTCGAACCTCGGACCCATTGGTTAACAGCCAATTGCTCTACCTACTGAGCTACAGGGGAATAAAACTTTTATTAAGAACAATGTGCTCAACTAGAACCTACTAAAGCACAGAAAATACATTTTTTAACTTCTCTCTACCACTACCCGATTTATAAAACTTTTCTTTTTCCCTAGCTAACGAACGTGTCTCACATGACTCAACACAAACCAACTTAAACGGTCGTCGTCCTTTTGTATACTTTGACATTCCAACATTATGTTCTTTTAATCTCTTTGTAGGGTCTTTCGAAATCCCCACATAATGAGAATTATATACTTCACTCTTTAGAACATAAACATAATACATGAGCCTATTGCTCCCTGCCTGCCGGCAGGCAGGTACCTACTGAGCTACAGGGGAATATTTTTTCAATAAGAATCAAATTAAGTCTACGTATTATACAAAAAAAGATTTAGAAGTCAACCACTCTTCTGGAATTAAGAGACATTGTCAGCGTCGACATGTCGACAAATTCCATTGAACCTCCCACGGGCAGTCCCAAACCAATACGGCTGACCTTAATCCCTGTGGACTTTAATAATTTCCCCAAATACATCGCCGTCATTTCACCTTCACTATCAGGGTCAGTCGCAATCACCACTTCCTCAATGCCCTCATCTTTTAAACGGGCCATCAGCTTTCCTGTATTTAGTTCTTCAGGGCCGCGGCCATCAGCGGGCGAAATATTGCCTAATAAAACATAATATACGCCGCGGTAACAACCTGTTTTTTCAATCGCTAATAAATCCTTAGGTGACTCAACCACACAAATCATTTTACGGTCGCGATTTGAATCGGCACAAACTAAACATAACGGCGTTTCAGTTAAGTGATTACATTTTTCACAAAAACGTAAGCCCTCTTTCAACTGAAGTATGCTGTCAGCTAAGGCTTTCACATTAACAGCATCTTGGCTTAACAACCAGAATACAATACGTTCTGCACTGCGGCGGCCGATGCCAGGAAGTTTGCTTAAGCGCTCTAAAAGATTTTCGATTAACCTTGGGTACATTATTCGTTATGCCACTCTTTGACGACTTCGCCGCCAAACATATCCAGCACATTCTTAACCAGCGGCTCATCTTTCTTGGCGGGGACATCATCGACAATTTTAGCTTGGAGAATAATATTAGCTCCGTATCTCTCTAATAAAACCTTTTCAACCAGAGCTTGATTGTCCTTACCCATTAATGATTCCATCTGAAAATTACTTCCTTTGGCAAAACCAATGGTCAACTTTCCATCTTTATAGGCAAACGGCATCCCGTCCTGCAAATAGGTTGCCAAGGACATCTTGCGGCGGGAAACATCATGCGTAATCGCGTTCCATTCATTCTTGATCTGTTCATATGAAATATTCGCGGCGTCAGTCAACGGCGCCTTGCGCACCGGCACCTCTTCTATGACAGCCGTCGGCGCACCTTTAGAAAAAGGCTTTGTCGATGCCTGCCCTGCAGAGGGCGTTACAGGAATTACACGCGCACCTGATGACGATTGAGACAAACCAACAGGCTGGCTTGTCGTCTTATGCAACTCTGCTGATTCAACTCGAAAAGTTAGCTTCGCAAAAGCTAATTCTAAAGGCATACGCAAGGTTTCCATCACGCGGGCAGTTTCCTGAGCTTCAATAAAAGCATCAATGGCCTTGAGAATATCACTAAGCGCAATCTTTTCAGATTGCTGATGTAAGCGCTGTTTAACAGCGGCAGGATACTCAACTAACTGCGACAAAGACTGTCCGCCAATCTTCATAATCATCATATGACGAAAATGTTCAGTCAAATCTTTGCCTAATTGCTTTATATCCTTACCCCGCTCAATCACATCATTAAATACGGTTAAGGCCTTTACACAATCTTTCGCAACCAAAGCATCGGTTAAATTAAACAATAATTCCGTCTCAACAATGCCTAACATTGAGTGGACATCTTTAGAATCAATGCCCTCTTGGCCCAACGCACTTAACTGATCTAAAATACTTAAGGCATCCCGCATGCTTCCCTGCGCGGCTTTCGCAATCCCAAATAAAGCACTGTCTTCAATCTTTAAATGCTCCTTAACACAAATATCTTTTAAATTAGCGATGGTCACATCAAGATTGATACGCTTAAAGTCAAAACGCTGACAGCGTGACAGAATCGTCGCTGGAACCTTATTGGCCTCAGTGGTGGCAAAAATAAATTTCACATGCTCGGGAGGTTCTTCTAGCGTTTTAAGCAAGGCATTAAAAGCCTCGCTGGTTAACATGTGCACTTCATCAACAATATAGATTTTAAAACGCCCATAAGCGGGGGCAAATTTAACATTCTCACGCAGAGTACGGATTTCATCAATCCCGCGGTTAGATGCACCGTCGATCTCAATAACGTCAAAACTATTACCATTAGCAATTTCTTGACAAGAAGAGCAAGTACCGCATGGATTAAGCGTAGGACCTTTTTCACAATTTAATGATTTAGCTAAAATGCGCGCGCAGGATGTCTTGCCAATCCCCCGCGGTCCGCAAAATAAGAACGCGTGCGCGATGCGCTTAGACTCAATGGCCTTACGCAATAACTGGGTAATGTGATCTTGACCGACCAACTGATCAAAATTCTGAGGACGGTATTTACGGGCTAAAACTAAGTACGACATTAGTTAACAGCTTTCTCTAAGGCGGTTTTTATATCCGGGTATTTAAATTGATACCCTGATTCAAGTAAACGCTTAGGCAAGACACGGTTGCCTTCCAATAATAGGGTCTGCCCCATTTCACCGAATAATAACTTGATCCCGAAATCAGGCACAGGAAACAGCGTCGGACGTTTAATTATCTGGCCAAGCGTCTTAGTAAATTCTTTATTTGTCACAGGCTTTGGAGACGTCACATTAACAGGGCCGACAATGCTTTCATTCTTAATAATATGTTCAATGATTAAAGGAATTTCATCCAAAGCAATCCAACTCATCATTTGACGGCCCGTTCCTAGCACACCGCCGATACCTAATTGAAACGGCATCCACATCTTCGCCAATGCCCCGCCGCTTTTATGCAAAACAACACCGATACGCAAATGGACAACACGGATACCGGCATCACTCGCAGGCTTTGTTTCTTCTTCCCAACGCTTGCATACATCAGCTAAGAAACTTTGACCCGCCGTGTTTGATTCATCTAAGATAACTTCCGCGGGATGATTAGCATAAAACCCAATCGCTGACGCTGAAATTAATAGTTTTGGCTTCTTGGTTAAACCCGCCAAGGTTTTGGCGATAAGTTTGGTGCTGTTAATGCGGCTGTTTAAAATAACTTTTTTATAGTCATCAGTCCACCGCTCACCGACGTTAGCACCCGCCAAATGAATAACGGTATCTATGCCTTCTAATCTAAGTGAATCTATCTGGCCGGCATCTGGATTCCAAACAATAAACGGAGTCCGTTTATCTTCAGCCAACGAAGAACGGCGGGTAATCTGTGTAACCTCGTAATTATTATTTAACAAAAACGGAATTAGTTTTGAACCGACTAATCCAGTAGAACCTGTAACAGCAATGCGTTGTGACATAGCCCTCATCCTATCAAATTTTCTACCAGCGGTAAAGCTGTTTACGCACTGGCGCTGATGGTTCTTGTTGTTTTTTTATAGGTGCTGTTGATTTAGGTCCCCCCGCATTTCCCATCGGCATATCATTACGGGGTTTCGACCTCATGGTCAACGAAATACGTTTACGGGCAATATCAACCTCAACTACCTTG
>CAZCHB010000203.1:0-3808 GCA_964498235.1 uncultured Planctomycetales bacterium | reverse complement strand
CGCCACTGGGCGTTCCGGCAGACAGTATCGTCGATGGCGCAACCCATGTCCCCACCCCAACAGAGTTGGTTTGCAAGACATAACCTGTGTTGGGGCTTAAGTTCAAGGTAAAGCCTGTCGTACGGACAACTCCTTGCACATCTAAGAGTTGACCAGGCGCTGTTGAATTAATACCGACATTTGTTGTGAAATAACTAGGCGTACTTGCTCCATTACTAACTCTAAATGACCCGTTAACATCCAAGACAGCACCGGGCCAGGCAGTACCAATCCCCACATTACCGCCGCCGTTGACAATTAAATTACCGCCGCCTGCTGTCCATGTACCTATCCCCACATTCCCATTATTAACCGCCAATGCCGTCTGGGACGATATTGTCCCAATCCCGACATTACCCTTGACCAATAACCCGTTTGTGGGTGCTGATGTCCCCGCATAGGTGGCATCACCAATAGACACCGCTCCAAGAACACCCAACGCATTATTAGTCGTCGTAGTCCCAATCCCTAAATTTGTCGCGATCCTGGCTGTCCCGCGCACATCAAGCAAGGCCAATGTCCCATTGGTCGTCCCTATGCCAACATTCGTCCCGTTAAATGAGAATAGCGTTTCATCGCCGCTGAAACTTCCGCTGTTGTTGCGCTGGACGGCATTTTGCCCGCCACTGGGCGTTCCGGCAGACAGTATCGTCGATGGCGCAACCCATGTCCCCACCCCAACAGAGTTGGTTTGCAAGACATAGCCGGTACTAGGGCTTAAGTTCAAAGTAAAGCCGGTCATCCGCGCCGTTCCCTGCACATCAAGCACTTGTCCCGGCCACGCGGAGCCGATACCAACATTCCCAGCGCCGCGGATAATCAAGCTTCCACCCTCTGCCGTCCATGTACCGATACCAACATTACCAGTTGTCACCATCAAGGCGCCCTGTGGCGTGACCGTTCCAATACCTACATTACCAATCACATTTAATTTACCCGTCGCTCCTGTTAAGGTGGTGCCAATCCCTACATTACTCGCATCGACCATCAGGGTCGGCGTTGCAGTAAAACCAACCATAAAAGAATCTGCTACCGTGTTAACGACACTCTTTCCTAATGCAAAAGAATTGCTAGGAACAGCCTGCACATTTTCACCTAAAGCAAAACTTGCCTGACCAAGGGCTTGCAACGTCCCTGAAACAGCCAACCCCATTGCAACACTACCCGTCCCGCTAGATTTTAAATCTCCGTCTTCTGCATTACCCATAGCAAAAGAACCAAGCCCATTAGACAATATTGATGTATCAACTGTGCCACTGTAGACATTCCCTATAGCAACAGCTCCATAACTAGCAGCACGAATTGTGGCTGCCCCAAATGAACCGAATACATAACCCCCTGCAAGCCCTGATACTGTATCATTTACAATACTGGCTGTTGTACCTCCAAAAAGTGTCGCTGTACCAAACGCTATACCACCATCCGCATTTGCACTGATGGTCCCTCCGCCACTGGTTGATCCCAATGACAAAGAATACTGACCTGCCCCAGAATTATTGCCCACTCTAAGAGCTCCATTAATAAGGGCCGTACCAACAACTTCCAATCTATTACCAGCCGCCGTCCATGTACCGATACCAACATTGCCACTGGTCACCGCCAATGCTGCCTGCGGTGCAATCGTTCCAATTCCAACATTTCCGCCGATGACAGCCAATCGTGCCGCAATTCCCGTCGCTGTTGTCCCGATACCAACATTTGATGCCATAGACACCGTTGATCTAATATCTAAAATCTGCACCCCATTGGTCGTCCCGATACCAACATTCGTCCCGTTAAACGAGAACACTGACTCACTGCCTGCCAAGGTGCCTATCGGTGAATTATATTGAAGCGCATTAAGTCCACCGGCAGCCGTGGATGTATTAAGGATCGTCCCCGGCGCAACCCATGTCCCCACCCCGACAGAATTAGTTTGCAAGACATAACCGGTACTTGGGCTTAAGTTCAAGGTAAATCCGGTCATCCGCGCCGTTCCCTGCACATCAAGCACTTGTCCCGGCCACGCGGAGCCGATACCAACATTCCCCGCGCCGCGGATAATCAAGCTTCCACCCGCCGCTGTCCATGTACCAATCCCAACATTGCCTAACACCGCTAATTTTGCCTGCGGTGTTGTTGTGCCCACACCTAAATTTGCTGACACGGCCGCTGATCCAGACACATCCAACGCCTGCGTCGGAGTAATTGAGCCAATCCCAACATTATTTGTAAAGGTTGAATCACCCGTAACACCGACGACACGAAAAGAACCGTTCACATCAAGCGTCGTTCCAGGCCATGCCGTATTGATCCCCACATTACCGCCGCCATTGACAATTAAATTACCGCCGCCTGCTGTCCATGTCCCTATTCCCACATTCCCATTATTAACCGTCAATGCCGTCTGGGAAGATATTGTCCCAATCCCGACATTACCCTTAACCAATAACCCGTTTGTCGGTGCTGATGTCCCCGCATAGGTGGCATCCCCAATAGACACCGCCCCTAGAACACCTAAGGCATTATTGGTCGTCGTGGTCCCAATCCCTAAATTAGTTGCAATCCTTGCTGTCCCGCGCACATCAAGCAAGGCCAATGTCCCATTGGTCGTCCCTATGCCAACATTCGTCCCGTTAAATGAGAATAGCGTTTCATCGCCGCTTAAACTGCCGCCGTTATTGCGCTGGACGGCATTCTGGTTTCCACCGGGACTTGTCGCTGTCGCGATGCCGGAGACAGGAATCCATGTCCCTACCCCAACGGAGTTGGTCATTAAAACACTGCCGCTGGCGGCTCCTGTCGGCAGGGTAAAACCAATCGCCCTTACCGTTCCTTGCACATCTAGGAGTTGTCCAGGCGCAGTTGAACCAACACCCACATTACCGCCCGTAAACAACGCTGAATTTGTCGCGTTGCTAAATGTCATCACACCGGTAATCGTATTTGCTGATGTGCCACTTTGCGTATACCCGCCGCTGGTAATAAAACCAATTGAACGGACAGTGCCTTGTACATCTAACATTTGTCCCGGTACGGCTGAACCTAGACCAATATTGCTTCCTAATTGGAACAAGGCGGAATCATTAATCGTCGTCGCTGTTGCCGCTTTGGTTATATATCCAGCCCCAAGGCCGGCAATCGTCCCGGGAATGCCGGTCAATTGAGAACCATCGCCAAAATATTGACCAGTAATACGAAGAGAACCTAAAATATCTAATTTCTGGCCGGGCACCAAAGAACCAATACCCACATTCCCGCTGGTTCCATTCACATAGAGGTAGGAATCTGAATTATTCTTAATATTAAAATCCTTAACAGCAAAAGCAGGCAAAGCGGCATTTAACAAAATTACGCCTGCCAAAAGTAGGATTCCAAATATTTTATTGTTAAAACTTTTCATTTACACCTTGTTGATAAATACTAACGGTAATCGTATCGACATATTTTACCTCATTGCAAATCAATCTCAATGTTTGTCGTACTTATTGTAACGCGCGGCACATTGCTTGAATCGGTAATCGCGTTGCCGACGCTGACATTCGTTGATGTCCTGACTGTTCCCTGCACATCCAATAATTGTCCCGGAGCTTTTGAACCAATACCAACATTGCCACCTTCAACAATCAAACGACCATTATCAGCAGTCCAGGTCCCTATCCCAACGTTACCGCTAGTGACAGCCAATGCTGCTTGGGGAGCAATGGTTCCAATTCCCAAATTACCGCCTATCACCGCGAGTCTCGCATTGATTCCAGTTGCCGTTGTCCCGATACCAACATTCATTGCC
>CAZCHB010000202.1:0-3832 GCA_964498235.1 uncultured Planctomycetales bacterium | reverse complement strand
GCGTCGATAGGGCATCTGGCGGCAGGTATCGCGCATGAGATCAATAATCCAGTAGGATTTATTAATAGCAATTTGCAGACACTGCAGGATTATATCGGCCAATACGCGCGTTACTTTACAGCTGTCCAGAATCTAAAACAAACTTTAAGTCAAAGTCAAGACGATAAGTCCAAGGACATGATTCTTGAGTTGGATGAATTACAAAAAGAATTAAATCTGGATTTTATTAATGATGATGTTGACAACCTTCTGAATGAATCGTTAACAGGGACAGATAAGATTAAACGAATTGTTGCTGATTTGCGCACCTTTGCGCGCGCGGATAAAGACGCGATGGATTCAGTCAATATTGAAGATATCGTCGACAGTATAATCAGCATTGTTAATAATGAAGTTAAATATAAGGCGCGGGTCATTAAGGATTACAGTAAGGTCCCCTTAGTTCGAGGCAATACCCAACGGCTTGGACAGGTATTTATCAATTTAATCATTAACGCGGCTCAATCCATCGCTGATCACGGGAATATTGAAATTAAAACGTATGAAGATAATGGAATGGCCGTTGTTTCTATTAAGGACAGCGGATGCGGAATCGAAAAGGAAAATATAAATAAGATATTTGATCCGTTCTTTACAACTAAGCCGGTTGGTCAAGGAACAGGGCTGGGCTTAAGCATTAGTTATGACATTATAAAAAAGCATGAAGGCCAACTTCTAGTTGAATCAACTCTTGGGGTTGGAACGACATTTATAGTTAAACTGCCGATGGCTTATAGAAAGGACAACGTATGAAACCCATTCATGTTCTAGTGCTAGATGATGAGGAAAATATTTTGAAATCAGTGGCGAGAATGTTTATTAACGACAGCTTTTCTGTGGCAACAACAACGGTGCCCAGTGAAGCTTTGGAAATACTTTCCAAACAGCCCATACGGGTGGTTATTTCAGATCAGCGGATGCCTAGCATGTCGGGGGTTGATTTCTTAAGAAAGGTTAAAGAGGTCAAGCCTGAAGTAATTCGGATCTTATTTACCGGATATTCTGATATAGAAGCCGTTGAAGAAGCAATCAACGTTGGAGAAGTGTATCGATATATTAATAAACCTTGGAATGTGAATGATTTTAAGAATACTGTTGTCAAAGCAATGGCGCATGTTGATTTAATGATGGAAAACCGCCGCCTTTTTGAAGAAACTCAATTAAAGAACTGCGAATTAGAAGCCGCTAATGAAATGTTGAAAATTATGTTCGATCGTCAACGTGATTTTACATCAACGGTCTCGCATGAATTAAGAACACCATTAGCCTCCATTAAGACAGCCATTGATATAGTCTTAACCAAGACTCCGGGGCCCATTAATGAAGATCAGTCGGAGTTCTTAGGAAGAGCTAAGAATAATGTTGACCGTTTAGCCAGGCTTATAAACGATATCTTAGATTTAACAAAGCTCGAAGAGGGAAGGGCGCCTCTTAATATTCAGGAAACTTCGATTAATACGGTCATTAATGAAGTGGTCATTTTGCAAAAGGAAGTTGCAAAGACAAAGAAGTTAAAGTTAGAAGCTATATTGGATGAACAGGTGGACAAGGTAGACCTAGACCCAGATAAGATTTATCAGGTTCTAAATAATCTAATTACAAACGCGATTAAGTTTACAGAGCAGGGTTCCATTGAAGTTAAAACACAGTTAGTTAAAGAAGATAATGCGGTACTGATTAGTGTTAGTGATACAGGCAGGGGAATTGAGGCTGTAGATATGGATAAATTGTTTAAGAAATTTCAACAGCTTGGCGACGCTTCAAAGCGCACGGGAGGGACAGGTCTGGGATTGGCTATTTGTAAAGAAATTATCAGGCAGCATGGAGGCCGTATTTGGGTTGAATCGAGTATAGGAAAAGGCAGTCAATTTAATGTGTTTTTGCCAATTAAGGCATAAGGGACAATCGTAAAGGAGCTGTCTATGTCGCAAATACTATTAGTAGATGATGAACTTGATCTGATGAAAATGGTAGCGTATCAATTTAGGTCCCGCGGGCATCAAGTGATTCAGGCGGGGGATGGTCAAGAAGCATTGGAAATTTTAAAGAACCAGAAGCCGGATTTAATTCTTTTAGACTTAAATATGCCCAATATGGGGGGCATTGAGACCTATCAACAGCTTTGTGTGGGGGGGGCAAAGCCCAGTTATCCGGTTATGATTTTAACGGCCCGCGCAAATACCGAATCATTATTTAAACAATTCGATATTGATGGATTTATGGCCAAACCATTTGATGTCAGCGTCTTGATTGAAGAGGCAGAAGGAATTATTAAACGGCATCATCGGCTGCATAGCCGAGGAAATTTCAGCATGCTTCGTTCCAAGAAGATTTTCTTAGTCGACGATGATCCAGAATCTTTTGAAAAAGTGAGTTCGGTGTTGCTGCATGCTGGTTATGCCGTATTTCCTGCCAGTAGTGCGAATCAGGCCATTGAACGGGTTAAATTAGACATGCCCGATTTAGTGCTGGCGAAATTAGGGTTGAGGGATAATGCCGGAGACATAGTTGCTGCAAGTTTAAGAAATGCGCCGGAAACAAAAAATATTCCAGTTATTGTTTATATGCCCAAAGGCAATAAACATGACCCGGCGGTGATGAATAATTTGCGCGAAAAGAAAGCAGTATATACCTTGGTAGAATGCGCGGATGGTTTAGAGCTTGTAGCTGTTATTGATCAATTTTGGGCTGAGAAATGAAAAGAGTGGTGCAAATTAAATCTTAAGCCAAACCACTCCAAGCATTTGTTCTGATGTTGGTTCAAATGTATCCTGTTTGGCATTGTGATCGCCCTTGGTGATGAAAGCATTGCCGTTAATCCCGACGACACGGTGAACGATTATCTTTCTTTTCTCAGGATTAAAAAACACAATAACTTGTCCTAGCAATGCCTGCGGGTTCTTGGCGGGCCAGTTGTGGATGAGGACGATGTTGCGCGGATGATAGGTTGGGAGCATGGAATTGCCTTCGATGAAATAAAAAGGAATGTAGGCGTTTAGACCGACGGGAATTAACAGTAATACAGCGGCGGTTAGTTCAAGGATAAATAATATCATAAGGTATTTTTATGGTGTCAAGATAGGTGCAAAAGGTTTTGATTAAGCTGACATAGCTTTTATTGTCAGCATAAATCTTAACGCGGCTGACATGATATTGTTTGATCAGGCGGTCGACAAGACGTGTCTCGTTCTCGCTGAAACAAAATGCTCCAGGGTGCAGGTTTGTCCCTTGGAACCAGGCATGCCCCTTGACGCTTTCCCAATCAGGAATGCAGAAATTATCCGGCAAGACAACATTATTGGCGTTGCCGATTAAATTTAATATATCGTCAGGGTTAAAGTCTTTTTTGGTTAAAGGGTGGATGGAGGGAATAATAATGGCTCTGGTGTTGCCTTTGGGGGGAATCAAGTTTTCTAGAAAATCCGCAGAGCGGGTGTTGGTCCCTAATAAATCTCCGACAGAAAGCACTGTTTCCTTAGAATTGTGATTCCAGATAGAATAACGCACTCCAAATTCACGCGCCGTAAAGTGATTTGCTTGGATTACGTCAAGATACTGTTCCCGCAGGCGAAAGACCTGAACGAATAAAAGAAGTATAAAAATGCCTAAAATAATTTTAAAACGCATTCTTGGATTATACAGCAAAAGAAATAAAATTTGCACAAATTATTTAACCGCAACAGCTTACATTTTATTAGAATTTTATTGACAAGCAAAAATAAAAATTTGACGACGGAGGGTTTATCGGGTATACTTAAGCAAATCTAGTTAAAGGTCTGACATGTTTCAAACC
>CAZCHB010000201.1:0-3854 GCA_964498235.1 uncultured Planctomycetales bacterium | reverse complement strand
AGGCTCAATAGGCGCTCATGCCAAAGGACTTTATCTTCGTCTAAAATCGTTTCGGACAATTCCTTTACATCATTTGCTAATTCCGGGTAATCATGCAGGGCGGCAAGAATAATTCTAAGTTTAAGTTCTAATCCAACAAAAATTTCCTCGTCCCTGTCAATATCCAATATCTTTCTATTTAAACTCCAGTACATTGAAGGAATTAACAACCGCCGGTTAGCCCGTGCCAGCCTCATTAATTCTTCTTCCGTGATCAGACCTCCCGTCAATGCTTTTTGAAGCTTGTCTTTCACTGTCGCATCAAATTTCATAAATTGCAAAATGACTTCTTGTGCTTTTTCTTTATCTCCATTGTCCAAAGTATTTATCCAATGCTGGTGCTCCATTGCGTCTTTTGCAAGTTTCGCCCGCTTAAGCAAGGCTTGGTAAAGACCAATAAGCTCCTGACGGTTATCTTCATTTGATTCTAGATTCTTTGGACGAACATATGCATAAATCAGATGTTGAAACGGCCGTGTAAAATCATTAATCCTGTCAAACAAAGGTAAAACTTTTGGCAAGCTTTGTTCCTTTTTACGGATACCCTCAAGGTTTAGATATATAGATGCCAAATTATCAAGGCCGCTTAAAAATTCAAATAACCGCTGTCTTAATTCTATGTCGGATATGCTGCCATCAACAAACTGACGGCTGAGGCTTAAGGCATTGTCATTTAATTCATTTAAATAACCAGACACTAACAATAGTGATGCTCTAATGGCCTGATTATTTGCGGCATTTGCTTTAATGCTTAAACTTAAATCTTTTGCCTGATCAATAATTTTATTAAGTCCTGAATTAAATACTTTTTTATCCAGGTACGGCATTTTAATCATCCACGGCTTTAATCCGTTTCCCTTGGAAAAATCTAAATTATTCACACTTTCTTCTGGCAAAAGCCTGTTCATCAAGGCCGCAAAGATTGATGCCTGTGTGACCTGCATCAAAAACGCCCTAAAGAAAAGCACTCTGTGTTTTTCTTCATCAGCTGTTACTTTTATACTATAAATTTCTAGCTGCTCATCCAAGCTTAACAACGTGTTAAAGCTGTCTATAATTGCGTCGGCTTTTATCCCATTAGAACTTGTCTCGTTTAAAAATTCTTCTAACTGCCCCGCCACTACCGGAGGAGTTGAATACGCATTCAATGATCTAAAAAGAAATTCTGTGCTTTTATGTTCCTTCAAGGCCGTAAACACGCGCTTAACATCATTGTTAAAAGCACTAAAACGAATCATGTAATCAAAATCATTTTCCATTTTGGTGTTAATTTCATGGTCAAGGCCTCCCATGGCGCCAAGCTCGTGGATAATGGCTTTCCTGGCCTCCTCTTTGTTATCCTTAATAGATGGAGAAATCAAAATAACCCGATTACCATTGATATCCATCCACAGCGCTGTAATCTTCTTATGGCGCAACGGCCAAAGGCGGCTTAATAAAAGATCCGGCATCATGATAACCTTAACTGATCCAAGGGCCTTGCGGTGAGGGTCCCAGGCTTCGCTGTTGAAATCGTCTTGACCCAAGGCGGCAGTAATCTCCTCTATCATCGCTTGAAAAGAAGAATCTTGACTTAATGCGGCATTGATGCCTGCCATAACGTTATCTTCGTTTAATGCCTCGTTTAATCGTGCGGTGTCTTCTTGGGTCAAGATGACTTCACTGCGGGCGGGGTCAGCAGAACCTTCCGCTCTTAATTTTGGTGCAAAGGCAATATAGGCGGGAATAATGGAAATCAAGTTCAATGCCCAAAGCAATAACGGCTTCCTTTGCCATACAGCAAGGTCTAAAAACAACAAGTCAATTGCTGCGGCTTTTAATTGACTGTTGTACCACAGCTTCCCTGCTCCATAAAAATACGCTTCAGTTGCTTTTTTCATCCAGAAAAATAACACATAGCTAAGAACCAACAGTGCTAAACCCCATTCCATTTGGCCAACATTAAAAAGAGAAGCCGATAAAAGATAAAGACTATAAAAGAGCGCTGTCACCGCATACTGCAGGGATATAACATGGGCGAGGGTACCCTTTGGGGTTTTTAGGGCTGTTACTGTTGATTCATAAATAAAATACCCGGCGACTATTACAAAAACACCGAACAATACGGCCAAAACGTCATTGCCCAGTCCAGCAAACAATCCTAACAATAGCGTGATCCATGCCCCCAAGAAATAAACAAAGATTTTCCTTAATTGTTTTGCCGGAAGGGCGTTGTATTCTGGATCTAAATCTGACAACGATACGTGTGATGAGGCGCCGCTTTTTAGAATATATTTATTAAACCAAAGAATGGCCCAAAGGGCCGCGAAGTAAACCAGGAGACTTTCCGCGGGAATACAATTTAATAATACAGTTATGTTTGAAAGGGCTTCCTGGGCCATGACAGCGCGGCTAAACAATAGCATAAGAATAACGGTAGTTATGAGGGCGCGGGCTATTTGACGAAAATGAGTAAACGGCGACGGACCGGCCCTGATGTCTTCAACCATCCCGTAAAAAGGACGATTTGAATTAAGGGTTGAACGTGTGAAGGTTACGCTAGTTATGCCTTTTCTTTCGAAATATTTCCTGATGCCATCCAATAAATAATCCCGGCTTTCGGTCTTGCCCACGTTTTGACCCACTCCGCCGGAGAATACAATCACCCACGGTTGTGAAAGGTCGAAAATATCAGGGTAGGACTGCAAATACAGGTGAAGCATCGAAGCGTATTCCGCGGCTATACATTGAACAAAAGCTATTGTCTTTGTCTCACTAAAAGACAAGTTTAAATTAATCAGTTGAAGGATTTCTTTTTCCCGCCTGACAGCGTCAGCGTTGGAATTGCGCTGCTGCAGAAATGCGGTTAACTCGTGGTGATTTAAGACATTTCTAGCATAGCGCTGGGCAAGAAACGGCCCTCCCAGACTTTCACTTAAGCGCACCTGTGTTCTTTCATTATAATCTGCCACACTGCCGTCAGGGGTGGGATAATATTCCCACGAAGAATTGCTGTCTTTTAATCTAACCATGTGCCGGCCTATATGCTCAATGCGGCTAACCAGCGTAACCGTCCCATCTGGCTTTTGATATTGGCCCCTTTGAATAATCTCACCATCCTTGATCCCAGCCATGGCAATTCCCGTTGCTGAGTTTAACAATAGGCCATTCTTGCGGCCCCGAAGTTCTCCACCAGGATGAAGCATTTCACCAAGCAACTCGCCCATCACATCAGCGATTGTATAAACATCCACCTTATATCCGTACTTTTTATAGAAAAGTTCTTCTAATTTAGCATTGATAGAATAATCCAAAAACTTCAGGTAGGTTGCTGAAACCGTATTCTTAATATAATCAGGCGGCCCCGGCCAGATGAGGCGGATAGCACGGATCTTCCTGCCTTTCTTGCCCGCCGTTCTAACCATGCGGTCAATATCATCCATCAAGATATCAATAATGTCATTTTCAGCAAAATTAGCGATGTCCTTATTGGCAAGCACCTGGCGCCAATTGTATTCATCGTTTGAAATAATCTGCGGATCGCCTTTTTTATTTGGATAGGCTAAAGCTGTCCTGAACTTTGACCCGCCTAGATTAAAGTATATATCCGCCCTATTGGGCCAATTCACAAGCTCACGCGCAACCGAGCGGACCATCCCTTCTCGATTATCCTTAATCTTATCAATGGTTAATTGCACGGCAGATCCATCGGGGCGCTCATCGCGGAGCTTGAAATCAGTTTTAGGATTAATGAATAAAATGATTTGTTTTAAAGCATCAACTACCAATGATGTCATTAAGCTGTTTGGCTGATAGGTATTGATATTGATGATACT
>CAZCHB010000200.1:2431-3877 GCA_964498235.1 uncultured Planctomycetales bacterium | reverse complement strand
CGCGCGGATATTCCAAGCAGTTAGAGGGAGAGCTTTCGATTACTGACAAAGTCTCATTTAATGTTGCTGAAAGGATTGCGCCGGACAGGTTGGAGTATAGTGATGCATTGTCCAAACCGGAATCACGTTCTCAAGGTGAATCTAAGTTTTATTTAAAATATAAGAATATATTCTAATTTTAATCTAATTGCGATTCACTCCAAGGTTAATTAGCGGCAATGAATATAAAATTTGATCGGCAAGAATGGGCGGGCGCTTTTGGGGATATTGGTACGGATTTACCGCTAATTATCGGGATGATTCTAGCTTCAGGGTTAGATGCCGCATCAGTGTTGATTATTTATGGTGCTATGCAGGTTTTGTCAGGTTTTTTGTATCAGCGCCCAATGCCTGTTCAGCCGTTAAAGGCGGTTGCGGCATTAGTTATTACTCAAAAAATTGCTGGCCCTGTTATTTTAGGTGGAGGTTTTGCTATTGCCATGATGATGCTGCTGTTAACTCTAACAGGAGCATTAGAGTTTTTAGGAAGGATTATCCCAAAATGTGTGGTGCGCGGTATTCAATTTGGATTGGGTTTAAGTTTGGGGATCTTAGCGCTTAAAGATTATTTAGCCCGTGATGGGGTCATAGGGTATTGCTTAGGGTTTGTCGCGTTTATATTAGTGCTGTTTTTATTGGGTAATAAGAAGATCCCTGCGGCTTTAGCAGTGATTGGGTTAGGGTTAGTTTATGCGCTTTTATTTAAGATCAAATTAATCGATTTTTCCTCAGCCTTTGGTTTTCATTTACCGCAGTTAGCTGTTCCAAAATCCAGTGATATTTGGACAGGTTTTTTAATTTTAGCCCTTCCTCAAATTCCTTTATCTTTAGGCAATTCTATTTATGCCACCCGTCAGGTTAATGATGACTTGTTTCCCGAAAGGCCTTTATCAATTAAGAAGATAGGTTTAACCTACGGGGGGATGAATATTATTTCATCATTGTTAAGCGGGGTGCCAGTCTGTCATGGGTCAGGGGGCATGATGGGGCATTATACTTTTGGAGCGCGCACCGGAGGGTCATTGTTGATTTATGGAGGAATGTTTCTTTGTTTGGGATTGTTTTTTAGTGAAGGCGTCACGACAATTATTAAAATATTTCCAATGCCTATCTTAGGCATTATCCTTTTTATTGAGTCATTAGCAATCATGAATCTAATCCGTGATCTCTCCCAAAAAGATGAGTTGTGGATTGCTTTTATGGTCGGGCTAATTAGCGTTTCGTTGCCAAACGGCTTTGTATTAGGGCTGTTGGCGGGAGCGGCAGTATATCATTTAAGGAAGCAATTGATGATTTAGGATTAGGTCGGTCTTTACAGCAGGGCAGTGATTGGCTAATGACACGTATATCTTATTTTTAAGCGATAATAAGATGCGAAACGGGGTGCTTCAAAATGTCCAGTTCAAA
>CAZCHB010000200.1:0-2421 GCA_964498235.1 uncultured Planctomycetales bacterium | reverse complement strand
CAGAATCCGGTTGACAAACAACCAGTTTTTTTTATAATAAGGTATTACAAAATATTACCAACAGGGAAACAGCTATGGCCCAAGCAAAAGATGTTGAAGTGATCACGTTTAAGGCGGACAAGGATGTTGTCAAACTGCTTAAGGGGATACCTAACCGGTCGGAATTTATCCGTACGGCGATTCTGGATGCCTTAGAGAATGCCTGCCCATTTTGTCGCGGGACAGGGGTTTTGACGCCTCACCGCAAGAAACATTGGGATGAATTAGCAAAACATCATGATAAAAAGGAGTGTAAAGAATGTCACGACCAGGTTTTAATATGCGGGGCGCATTAATGTGTTGGCACCGCAAGGCGATGTGCCTTGCATTTATTTCTTTGTTCACATACAGTGCCTTTGCGCAGGAGGCTTCCGTCCCTGTTAAGGTGGTGGCTTCGTTTAGTATCCTGGGTGATATTGTAAAGAATGTCGGCGGCGATAAGATTGATTTATCCGTATTAGTCGGGCCTGACAGTGATGCGCATACCTTTGAACCGACGCCTGAAGAAAACATTATTCTTTCCCAAGCTAGTATTGTGTTTGAGAACGGCCTTCATTTTGAACATTGGATGAATGATTTGTATGAATCTTCAGGGTCAAAAGCCAAACGGGTGGTGGTGACAGAGGGAGTCGAGCCTATTTCATCAGCCGCCCATGAAGATATCGATGAGCAGGGCAGTTTAGAAGACATTGATCCGCACGTGTGGCATGATATTTCTAATGTCATGGTCATGACAGAGAGGGTTCGTGATGGATTAATGGCTGTTGATCCTGTCAACGCCCAGTATTATAAGGAAAACGCAGAGATCTATTTGGCTAGGTTAGGAGAGCTTAATCATTGGATTATTGACACCTTAAAGGATTTAAATGACGACCAACGTCAATTAGTGACCTCACATGATTCCCTGGGTTATTTTGCTAAACGTTATGGGTTTAAGGTGATCGGCACGGTCATCCCTTCAGCTACCACGGAAGCAGAAGATCCCTCTGCCGCTGATTTAGCGCGGTTAATAGATCAAATAAAGAGCACCAGGGTGAAAGCTGTTTTTGCAGAAAATATTCATAACAAGAAAACTATCGAAACTCTTTCCCGGGATGCTGGTGTGCAGTTAGCACCAGGTTTGTATACGGATGCCTTGGGCGAACCCGGGACAGCAGGGGAAAGTTATGTCAAGATGATGGAACATAACGTGAGAATATTTGCGGAGTATTTAAAATAATGTTTTCATATTGTCATCACCGGCACAGTACACCTGACCCTAAGTCGCCAGCTTTATCCGTCGATAATTTATCAGTGTATTATACGGGTGAAGATGAGCCGGCATTGTCGGATGTTCATTTAACTGTACCGGTGGGGGCTTCTATGGCCTTGGTGGGAGCCAATGGCGCAGGAAAATCTACGCTGTTTAAGGCAATCAGCGGTTTACTGCCGATTAGATCCGGCATAGTGCGGGTCTTTGGTCATCCCTTGGGCGCCTGCCATCACCGCGTTGTCTACCTGCCCCAGCGCAGTGATATTGATTGGCATTTTCCTATCAGTGTCCGGGATTTAGTCATGACAGGGCGTTACGTGTATTTAGGCTGGTTTAAAAGGCCTGGGGTTAAAGATAATGATTTAGCAATAGCGGCGCTGGACCAATTGGGCGTTGCCGATTTGGCAGACCGTCAGATCAATAAACTTTCCGGCGGGCAGCAGCAGAGGGTCTTAATCGCCCGTGCTTTGGCCCAAAATGCTGATTTACTGCTGTTAGACGAACCATTAAATGCTGTTGACGCTTCCACGCGTGCAACCGTAGCGGGTGTTTTGGCAGATATCAAGCGCAAAGGTAAGACCGTCATCGTCGCAACCCATTATTACGACCAGGAAGAGGGAAAATACGACGGAGCGATTTACCTGAAAGATGGGGAGCAGATAAATTCAAAGAAGGATAGGTGTTGTTAATAATAGTGTCGTCCCCGAACGTTTCTGTACCCTCATACCGGGTATTTCCAAAGGTCATCGGGGACCTAGTTCATTGCAATGTGCTAAATTCCCGACAGAAACATTCGGGTATGGCATGATCGTAAGACAAATAATATGCATTATTTAACTGATCCATTCCAATATGTTTTTATCCAACGCGCGACATTTGCCGCCATTATGGTTGGTATTCTTTGTGCGGCATTGGGGACCTTTGTGGTGCTAAGACGCATGTCGGTCGTTGGCCATGCGCTGACCCATAGCGCCTTGCCGGGGTTGGTGATTGCCTATCTGTTGGGCGCTAATATTTTCGGCGGGGCCTTGGTAGCAACCTTGTTGACGGCATTGGCCATTGGATTCCTGGCAAAAGATGACGCAGTTTATGAAGACACGGCTGTTGGGATGATCCCAACGGTGATGTTT
>CAZCHB010000199.1:875-3883 GCA_964498235.1 uncultured Planctomycetales bacterium | reverse complement strand
TAGAAATAATTCAGGTGAAAGAAATGCGTGATTTTGAGGATGATTTTCTGTCGAAATGGCGTAATGTAGCTTTTGTTGTTACGGGTTCAGGTTTAGGGATGGGTATTTTTAATAAAATAATAAAATTGAGTGGGGTAGCTTTGGTTCCTGTATTTATTAGGGCTGAAAGAGCAGAAGTTCTTCGTCTGGCAATTCAAAAACCAAATGTTCTGCAAGGTCAGCCTGGTAATGCGATAACATTTGTTATGGATGTAAAGAAGTATATAGATGAAATAACCGGTGTTCTTTCAAAGTGGAATTATTTAGAACCGGCTGCAAGCTCGGACATATTGTCTGGTATAACGCCAGATCGACTTCCAGGGTCTTCTGATCGAGGAGTGGAAGTTGCAGTTTCTGGTGAGGAGCAGGTTGCCATAGGAAATAAGTACCCAGATTTCACGGCTGATCGTATTGTTCGAAAAGTAATTCTTGCTATCGGCCATAATATTTTATCTCCCGAACAGCGAGTGATGTTAGAGGGGAAAGGTTTTGAAGTGAAAACTTTTGAGGTTAATGATAGTCTAGCAAGGGTGTTTTATATGAATAATGAGGCTCGATTGGCAGTTATAATAGCGCACCCACACATGGCTTTCCAGTTATTTAGAGATAGGGTTAATCAAAAGAAAGAAATTGATTTTCCTTTTATTGTTATGCCTGAAGGTCAAGTGCTGGAGGCTTCTTCTGATGGATTACGTTTAAAGAATAATCCTTTGACTATGGGTGCTTTAGCAAAAAAGAAGAGTTCTTTTAATCTTTTATTTCATCATGAAGGAATTAATGGAATTGTTAACTTCCGGAATGAATTTAACAAATTTATGTCCATTTTTTATGGTCTAGTTGATGCTGCCATGACCAACGGCGGGATTGATCTTAAAAAGCTTAACTTAGATCAGCATCTACAAGGCGACGGTGTTGCTTTTAACGTCGATCCGGCCATGATTGAGCAGTTTAAACGGGTAGATTTTAAAGGGTTTGATTTTAAAATAGAAAGCATTAGACCTTTGATCAATTTACCGCAATATTTAGGGCTAGTGCCTAAGAAAGACGAACTAGAAATGATGGCTAAGCTTTCTTAGCGTATGTTTCTAATGCTTTGCGCAACGTTGGGGGCAGGGGTGTTTTAGTCTTTGTCTTAGGATTGATAGTCACATGCACGGTTTTTGCTGTTCCCACCAAGGTTTTTCCACGATGGATCATGTATTCAAATGAAAATGATGTATTGCCAATTTTGCCGACCTTGATTGAGATTGCAATCATATCGCCGACAAATAAGGGTGATTTATAATCTGATTCCGCGTGGACAATCGGCAGGAAATATTTACCGCCTTTTAGCATCTGGGGGAATGAAAAACCAAATTTTTCTAAGAGTAATTCGTAGGCATCATGCACAATCTTAAATTGATTGGCAAAGAAAATAATGCCTGCGGCGTCAGTGTCGTGGAGGCGGATTTGGGTTTTGTATGTAAACATGGGGGTATTATACATGCTTGCATTGCTTATGCAATAGTAGCGGTTGACAAAATTAACAAAGATTGTAATATACATTTCCTAACCGTTTCAATGACAGGAATCATATGAATAAGAAAGCCCTGATTGCGGAATTTATTGGAACATTCGCGTTGATCTTTATCGGCGTTGGTGCCATAGCCGCGGACAATATTACCGGCGGTAAATTAGGGCTAACCGGCATTGCCTTGGCGCATGGCTTGACCATCGGCGTCATGGCCTCAGCAACGGGGGCGATTAGCGGCGGTCATTTGAATCCTGCGGTGACCATTGCCTTGTGGTCTGCAAAGAAAATCAACGATATAAATGCCATTGGCTATGTTTTAGTCCAATGTGCTGGTGCAATTGCGGCGGCTGCCTTGATCAAGTGTGCTGTTCCAGCTGAGGCCTTAGCCGCGGTTGGGATGGGGACGCCGGCATTAGGGAATAACATCTCAGTAGGCATGGGTCTAATTACAGAAATAATCCTAACTTTCTTCTTGGTTTTTGTTATTTACGGAACGGCGGTAGACAGCCGCGCGCCTAAAATGGCTGGATTGTTTATTGGTTTGGCTGTCTGCTTAGATATTTTAATGGGTGGTCCTATTAGCGGTGCGGCCATGAATCCAGCGCGTCATTTAGGCCCGGCTTTAATGGGCGGTGGTTTGCAGAATTTGTGGATTTATTGGGCAGGGCCGATTATAGGCGGTGTGCTGGCGGCTCAAGTATTTAAAACGCAGTTAGAAAAATGACCTGAAAGGTCATCCCAGAAAGTTGTTATCGGGGATCCAGTTAACTAGATGCCCGACAAATACGTTCGGGCATGACAAGACAACAAGGAGAAATAGTATGGCAGAGCGAGTTGGCGTAACGACAATGAAGGGTAATCCCTTAACCCTCGTTGGCAATGAAATCAAGGTGGGGGATAATGCTCCGGATGTAACCTTGGTCGCTAATGATTTATCTGAAGTGAAATTATCTTCATTTAAGGGCAAGAAGGTGATTATTTCCGCTGTTCCGTCCTTAGACACGCCTGTCTGCGATTTAGAAACTAAACGTTTTAATCAAGAAGCGGCAAAATTAGGCGATGTGGTGATTTTAACTGTCAGCAAAGACCTTCCTTTTGCCCAAAAACGCTGGTGTGGCGCGGCTGGCGTCACGGCTGTAAAGACCTTATCTGATTACCGCGGTAATTTTGGTGAAAGTTATGGTGTTTTAATTAAAGGTTTGAATTTATTAGCCCGCTGTATTTTTATCGTCGATGAGAGCGGTAAGGTCAGCTATGTCCAATTAGTCAAAGAAGTGGCTTCTGAACCTAATTATGAAGAAGTATTAAAAGCGGTTAAAGGCGATGCTTGTGGTTGCGGGCATAAGCATTAATTAGGAGTGTCATTCCCGAGTGTTTTTGTCGGGAATCCAGAATCGTTATGGACTAGATGCCTGATTAAAGCGTTCGGGCATGACATTAAAAGGAGTATTATATG
>CAZCHB010000199.1:0-865 GCA_964498235.1 uncultured Planctomycetales bacterium | reverse complement strand
TCTAAACGCGTTAGAGCCTCACATTGACGCGCGCACCATGGAAATTCATCACACTAAGCATCATCAAGCTTATATTAATAACGTTAACAACGCGATTAAGGGTAAGGCTGATTTAGAAGCTAAATCGGTTGAAGATTTAATTGCTAATTTAGGCGCTGTTCCTGAAGATATCCGCAATGTTGTCCGTAATAACGGCGGTGGTCACGCGAATCACTCGTTGTTCTGGACGATTATCGGGCCAAACGCCGGTGGTTCTCCCGTCGGTAATGTTTCAAAGGCGATCAATGATGCCTTTGGTTCTTTTGACGCATTTAAAGAAAAATTTGCTCAGGCGGCAACGACCCGTTTTGGGTCAGGCTGGGCATTTTTATCGGTCACCAAGGATAAGAAATTAGATTTAGCGTCCCTGCCTAATCAAGATTCTCCTATTATGGAGGGAAAAACCCCTATTTTGGGGATTGATGTATGGGAACATGCGTATTACCTGCATTACCAAAACCGCCGTCCTGATTATATTGCCGCATTTTGGAACGTAATTAATTGGAATGAAGTAGAAAAAAGATATAACGCCGTTAAGTAGATAAAAATTTTCACTCAACGCCTGCTTTTGTTCTTTCGACGGGTGTTGAGTGAAAATTTCATCAAAAAAAATTGAAAATTTATTGACGTCACGTTTTTTTCTCACTACTATATGTAGTATACAATTTTTAGGCCAAGCATATATATAGTGTATTTTTCAGATGGAGAATCCCCGTATGTCCCAAGAAACCACAACCACATTCGACATTAAAGTACAAAAACGTAACGGCCAAATCATTGAGTTTATTCCCAGCCGCATTGCTCACGCGATTGCCAATGCTTTTAA
>CAZCHB010000198.1:0-3889 GCA_964498235.1 uncultured Planctomycetales bacterium | reverse complement strand
AGGAAATCCTGTCCCAAGATTACATACTTAAGCAGATAATGGCCACCGCGCTTTATCCTGAAAAGCAGTTGGGTAGAGAATTTTGGAAGAAAGTTTATGAACAAGCCGCTTTAAAATTTGGTCAAGCTATTGTTCCTGTCAGCACCTTTAACAAGGTATGGATTTTGCCCGATAAGGCAACGGTTTTCCAGAATGCGAAGATGAACACGGTTTTCGTCGTGCAAAGTTCTCTTAAGGTAATGCTCGAGCAGGATTATTTAGCCGCGAATAAGAATAAGGCAGAAGAACAATTCGGCATGGCACGCGCTTCCCAAGCGGATGCTAGTGCAGTGAGCGCCTTATCTTCAAGGATAATTAAGGAAGTTGTCATTCCCGCTTTAGAAAAAGAAGTCAATGAGGGAAAAAATTTTGCACCCCTGCGTCAAGTCTATGGCGCGCTAATTTTAGCGTCGTGGTATAAGAAGAATTTAAAAGATAATGTGTTAGCTCAAGCCTATGTGAACCGCAATAAGACCATGGGTGTTGATGTTGACGATAAGGAAATTACACAAAAAATTTACCAGCAATATTTACAGGCCTACCGCAAGGGTGTTTACAACTATATTAAGGAAGACAAGGACGCATACACGGGCCAGATGATCCCAAGGAAATATTTTTCCGGGGGGTTACAGTTAGCTGTTAATCCTGTTGAGGTTGGGGCATCAGATCGTGCCATGTTATCTTTTAAAGCTGACATGGCTGGTAAGAAATTTGTGACCATTGGTGCGGGTGCTGTTTTTTCCAGTAACGATCAAGGACGACAAGCGCCGGGTTCAGAGCGGTATCTGACGCCTATTCCCTTAACAAAAGGAAATGATACTGCATCGCCCCAACGTCAGAACTCTCGTATTGAAAAAACGTTTCAGTATGGTATGCGCTTTGATGCTACGACTGCTCAACTGTTAGGGGAGATCGATGCTGATATAGAGTTTGGGTTGGATATTAAAAAGATTGCCGCGTTAGGTAAGGCCTTAGCGGGAACAGGTTATGTTCAAACGGAACTTGAGAAAATTTATACGGATAATAATATTCAGCTTTTATCGATCGCATATAATCATCTTAGTCCGGAGCAATTCTTAAGTTTTTTAAGAATAAAGAAGGCTGAATATGATGAAATGGCTCGTCAGATAAGATCCGCAGGAAGAATTTTACCATCTAGCCCATCAGTTAAGTTTATTGATGATTTATTAATGGCTTCAGAGAAAAGGCCAGTCATTGTTGCGGCAAATTCACAAATCGTGCGAGGGCTTATTGTTAAGGCGCAAGAACAGCGTCGGATTAGCCAGCAAGAGCTGCTTGAAATGAAGGCTCGCCTTAATGATGCAAAGCAAAAGAGTGCAGAGCGTCATGCTGATATTGCAAGGCAATTAAAAGTGCTTGGAGAATACTCAAATGGTGTTCTTACGCGCGAAAGAGCAGAGAGCCTTGGTTTTGATAAGGTTTTAGTTGAATTATATTTTATTACTCAAGAAATCAAAGCTATTAACGCTGAAATGTCTGAGATTGTTGGTAATGCAGATAAGAAATATGTAAACCTGAAGGTTAATTTAAATGCACTTGAAGCTAGAAAGAAAGTTTTGGAATCACATCAAAAAGAGTTTGAATCAGCATTCGATAATTTAATACCTGGCATACAAAATCAAATTGCAATGGCTGAGATGGATGTTCAATTAGCTAATGAAACTATTATTTTATTAGAAGGGAATCTAAATCTTATTGATAGCCGATCGGCAATGGTTCAGCAAAATGCCCAAAGAATCAAGGAGCATTTAGATGCTGAAACAGTGAAACTAGCTGAAACTGTCAAAGAAATTGTTAATTGGCAAGAAATTATTGGTGAGTTTGGTGCTGAGTTAGACGAAGTTCGTCGTAAGATCAATGAATTAGGAAGATTTTATACTGCCGCTGACTTTTCAGAAGGGCAATACAGCAATATTTCTGTGGCAGAGCGTGAAGTGCTGGCGCGGCATGCTAATGAGGACAGGTTGGAAGAGAGATTGGCAGAGATTGCAAGGCTTGAAGCAGAGATTAAAAGAATTAATAATGACCAATTAGAAGCTCAGCAATGGTTAAAAAGAGCGCAAGAAAAGAAAGATGTTCAAGCTGTGTATCTAGCCGGATTAAAAGAACGATATGGTTTGTTGCCTAGATCAGCAGTTGATGCCTTTAATTCTTCTTTAAGTAGGGTTCAGAGACTTAATGGTTCAGTCGCGTCAATTATGGTTCCTTCTGTTGTTCAATCGGTAATCACAATCCTTCCAAAGGCCCCAGCAGTTGAGGCACAAGCGATTATTGCACCAACTTCGACACCATCGCCTGTTTTAGCGCCAGTTAATAAAGAAAGCACCATTAATCAGCAGATTGCCCAATTAGCGCTCACCCAAGACCAGAATGATTTTATTGCCAATGTGCATGATCAAATTACAAGAGTTCAAGGATTGATAGCAAGAGCGTTAAACTATCCGGATGCTCGCTTGAATGCTCAAACTGGTCTTAAATCCTTACTTGAAGGCTGGCAAACATTCTTCGCCAATGATTCACGCAGTATAAATACATCGAGCAGGGTTATTTTAGCCAATCCTTTTAGCGAAGATGCACAGAAAGTTGAAGCATTGGGGAATTTGCAATCACATCCGATGAATTTTGGTGACTTAAAGAAATTTTGGGAAAGCCCGCAAGCTGAAGGTAAAACGATTTTAGATAATTTAGAAAGCCATTTAAATCAAGTGTTGGCAGAATTAGGACGTACATCTGTTGCTGTATCAGGTATTTGGGATCGTGTAGGAAGGTCTCAGGGTCTAGGCAGAACAATTCCAAGCGTCCAAAATGAGCCACAAGGAGCTTTGGTGATTAAAAATGATGATATTAGTTTAGTTAGAGAGTTGATTCGGCTTATGGTAGGTATTAATGAAGCTAGCGATGAGAGGCTTGCTTCTGTTCTTAATAGTGTTGGCGTTAAAGAAAATATTGATCAATTTAGGAGAGAGCTGGCGGCTTTAATAACTGAGTTGAACGAACTTTTTTGGAATGGACTGGAATATATGGAATCTGATCCTATTAGATTTTCCGAAGAACAAGCTGAAATAGTCGGTATTTTAAGAGAAAAATTTTCTCCTGATGAGATGAGAAAGCGTGAACAATTGAAAGATCTTTACCAAGATATATATAATCGACTAAATCCTGAAGTGTCTGCATCAACTCCAGATTCAAAGGAGAAAAAAGCTTCAGGCCGATTAGCGGCGTTTATGGCGCGTATTAAGTCTTATTCTCCCAAGAGTTTTGGTTTAAAGACAACAAGCTTAGGCTTGCTTGCGCTTTTATCAGGAAGTTCTTCATCGACGGTGATTCAGAATGATGTAACACCAGCAATTGCTCCTACAGCCTTGAGAGCTGATATTGATATAAGTTATCCTAGTTTTGATCAGCTAATCCAAGACTTTCGAAAAGCTCAAGCTCAAATTGAAGCAGAGAAGGCTCGTATTGCAGAAGCAGAGCAAGCCGCAAGCCTTGCCGCTGAAGAAGCGCGTAGAGTGGCTGAAGCTGTTGAAAGTGCAAGACTAGCGTCAGCACAAGCAGCAGTGATAGCTAGAGAGAGACGTGAGCTTGCTGTCGCAGCGTTATCAGATAGACAAGCTTCAGTGGTCAGGAGAGCTGTTACACAACCAAGGCGGGCCGGTGTTCCAGTGGCAACGACGAAAACTGGCCCTTGGACAACCACTGTTGTTTTCGCAAGCCCCACTCTTGAGGTTAATGGTAAACGTGTTCCGGTGAGAGATATAAATGGATTTATGAGATCAACAGAGGCTGGAAGTGTCTATGTTCTTAATGGTGATGCTGAAAATATGAAAAA
>CAZCHB010000197.1:0-3937 GCA_964498235.1 uncultured Planctomycetales bacterium | reverse complement strand
GAGAACAAACGGATGCCCGCCGCCAAAATGGATTTTATTGTTTAATTTGACCGTGTAAGCCACGCTTCTGCCTTTCTTAAATCTTCCGGCGTGTCGATAGCAATCGACTCATCATTTGTTACGACCGTTTTAATCCGATAACCTTTTTCTAAAACACGTAATTGTTCTAACTGTTCCGTGCTTTCTAAGATTGACTTCGTCCAATCTTTATACGTTAGTAAAAAATCTTTGCGGTACGCGTATAACCCAAGATGTTTATATTTCTTACTGCCTTGCGGCAATTTTGCATTACGATTATATGGAATCGGTGATCTGGAAAAATAAAGCGCATACCCTGCTTCATCGACGACGCATTTAACCACATTCGGATTATTAAATTCAACGTCGTCGGCAATTTCCTTAATGACCGTTCCCATCTGACAGGACGTGTCATGCTTTAAAAGAACAGCTAAGGCATCTATTGTTGTTGGTTCAATAAAAGGCTCATCACCTTGAATGTTCACAATCACATCAACATCTAATTTAGCAACCGCCTCAGCGATGCGGTCCGATCCTGAGGGATGATTAGGGTCAGTCATAACAGCCTTTGCACCAAACATAGACGCAATCTTAAAGACATCCTCATGGTCACACGCAATTAAGACATCATCCAATTCCCTGCACTGCTTGGCTTTTTCCCACACCCGCTGAATCACTGTTTTCCCGCCCAGCACCGCCAGCACCTTAGCTGGAAATCGCGTGGAAGCAAAACGCGCGGGAATCACACCAATAGTTTTCATTTGGAGACAACCGCCTGCTTTAATTCATCCAGCTCAATGGCCACCGCCCCCATTTTACCTACGACAACACCGGCGGCATAATTGGCAATGTCCGCGGCATGCTGTTTGTCAGAACCTGCCGCTAAACACAGGGCAAAAACAGAAATCACCGTATCTCCTGCCCCTGACACATCAAAAACTTCCCGCGCCCTAGTCGGAATCGGAAAAGCTTTTTTATTATGTTCAAATAAATACATCCCCTGTTCACCAAGGGTAATTAACAATGAATCAATGCCTAAATATGCTAAAAGCCCGCGGCCGTTAGCTTCAATTTCTTCTTTGTTATCGAGCCTGGTTGACACAATCCCGAAAGACTTACGGGTTTCTTGCGCAATCGCCTTAAGCGCCGTTTCCGCTTCTTTCTTATTTGGTGTAATACAGCTTACCTTGCCGTAGGCGCGCAAATCTTCTAACTTTGGATCCACAACGACGGGAATTTTAAACTTTAGGGCAAGATCATAAATTACCGCCAAGAGTCCCACATCAATCATACCCTTGCCGTAATCAGAAATAATGACCGCGTGATACGCACTAAAACTACGCTTTAAAAATGGAATGATCTTCCCCAATTTGACCTTATCCTGCCCGAGAATCGGCGGCGATTCTCGATCGACCCGCACGACCTGCTGGTGCTGGGCTATGATGCGGGTTTTAAAAATTGTATCCATGTTTGGATCAATAAAAAGACCGCGCGTTTGGATATGGCGGCGGCTTAATTCTTTCTTGAGAATAGCCCCTTCAATATCATCGCCAATCTTACCCACCAAGGTCACCTCTGACCCTAAAGAACTTAAATTATTAGCCACATTAGCCGCCCCACCCGGGGTAAAAAAAGCCTCTTCCTGCTGAACAATCGGCACTGGTGCCTCCGGCGAAATCCGGCTGACCGTCCCTTTAAGGTATTGATCCAAGACCAAATCCCCCACCACAAGCAGGCGCTTGCCCTTAAATTTAGCTATTATATTATCGTATTTACGCATAAATGGTTATCTGACTAAGGGTTAAACCAAGAACTGGTCATTTTAGCACAAGTGAGGAGGTTGTGGTAGGAAAAATTTGCTTACATCCTTACATTCACCAATTTACATAATCAAGACAGTCTTTTAAATTCCAACCAACCAAGAACAAAGACTCGCCAGCTGTGAATCAAACGTATGATTTGCACAATTACTCAACTGTCCCGATGAATATTGTCCAAATATTTCTTTAGCCATACTTGCTTCAATAGCTGCCCCAACAAAAAAGAGAGGCAAATCAATACCCTTTCCCTTAAAGGCTTCACGGGTCCTATGCAACGAAGTATTGGCTGTTTTCCAATGCTCATCGGCTCCAGCAGGATCTATTCCTCCCTTGAGTTCTCCAATAGCTTTATAAAACTTTGGCTCGTTAATAATTCTTTTGAATTCTTCACCAAATAATTCATCAGACTTTTTATTCAAAAGAACAATATCGATATTCTTGCTAATCAAAGGCACATTCAAATTATAAATCAACTGGCGCTTACCACCACGCCATTGAACCGACCTTATCTCGGACACCTGATCTATCGTATATTTCTTCGCGGGCAACCATTTATTCGATGACTTATTATAAAAACGAAAATCATCTTTTGAGATATTCAACTGGGCTATTATGAATCTTGTAAATCTTTCTCCAGCCATTGCACCAACTACATTCCTCATTCTACCACCAACAGCATCCCCGGCAGTAAGAAGATACCGATAAACCAACTCGTCAATATACGACTTGCCCGCCGAAAGAAGAAACTTTTCGATAAATTGAGCTAACCCCGATTTGACGGACGGATTAATTGAGATACACTTTCTTCAACCATCACGGGTGTTTTATAACCAAGTGATTGATGAAGCCGTTTTCGGTTATAAAAGACTTCAATATAATCAAATATCCTACTACGAGCTTCTTCACGGGTTTTATATATTTCACCCAGCACCAATTCATTCTTTAATGTGCTAAAAAAGCTTTCTACGACCGCATTATCGTAGCAATCGCCTTTTCTGCTCATGCTTTGTGTCATATCATGTGTTCTTAACTTCTTTCTATACTCTTCAGATGCATATGGCCCACCACGGTCAGTATGATGGACAACATTTCCTGTTGGTCTTCTGAATATAATAGCCATATCTAATGCGTTAAGGATTAACTTCGTATTATTATATTCTGACATAGACCAACCTATGACTTTTCGTGAATATAAGTCTAGTATAACAGCCACGTATAACCATCCTGTTCTCGTTGCTATACATGTTACATCACCAACCCAAACTTGATTAAGCCTTTGGGTAGTAAAACATCGATTCACGATGTTGGGTGCAATTGCCTGTGATGCGCGCGATTTAGTTGTAATCTTGAATCGTCGTCTACGTTTTGCTTCTATACCATGCAACTGTCGTAAACGTGCTACTCGATTCTTTCCACAATTTATCCCACGCCCCTTTAGCTCTTCCCACACTTTTATAGCGCCATATGTTTCTCGGCAATCTATGTGCACCTGTCTTATTGCTAATATTAATTGCTTATTCTCAAGCGATCGTCGACAGATTGGTTGATTAACCCAACTGTAATACCCACTTGAGCTTACTTCTAGCACGCGACATAATTTACGGACCCCATAATCATCTACATGCTCTTTTATAAAAGCGTACTTTACTTGAGGTCCCTTGCAAAGTACGCTGCGGCTTTTTTTAGTATATCTCGTTCTTCTTTAACATCCTTCAGTTCCGCTTTAAGCTTACTTAATTCGCTCATCTCAGATGACTTTGGCCTGCCTGGCGGCCTTAATGTCTTATTTTTACTCTTGTTAAGCTCGTTGCGCCAACGGTATAACGTTGTTCTTTTAATACCTAACTCACGAGCAATATCTGCTACGGGCTTGTTCCCTTCATTGAGTAGTCGAATTGCTTCTAACTTAAACTCAAGGGAGTATTTCTGCATGCTTGACATTGGACACCTCCATCATAGATACTATTGTCCACGAATTATTGTGTCCGTCAAATCGGGGTTAGCTCACACTAAATATTAACGATAAAGAACATGTATAAAACTTAGTGTGTCCCGAGTTTTTTCACTCTCAACGAATTCGTACAACTTTATCTTCTTTA
>CAZCHB010000196.1:0-3943 GCA_964498235.1 uncultured Planctomycetales bacterium | reverse complement strand
GATCCGCCTTTGGCGGAAAACCTCACATTAACGGATTCCGCGTGTTTTGTTAGTACTTCTAATTTAGCGACTTTTTCTAAAGGTTCGCGTACCTTTTCCAACGCTCTCTTGGAATAAGAAATCACGTGAGAGCTTTTCATAAAACTGGAAATACATATACCTGAAAAGAAACGGGCTGTTCCCATCGTCGGTAAAACGTGGCTTGGGCCGGCGGCGTAATCGCCCAAGGCTGTTGGGCTATAGGCTCCTAAAAAAATGGCGCCGGCATGGCGGATTTGCTTGGCCACCTCATGCGCATTATTGGTCATAATCTGCAAATGTTCCGGTGCTATGTTATTAGCAATCTCCACTGCCTCGTCGATATTCTTGCATAAAACACAATACCCATTAGTGACCCGCGCCCGAACCTGCTTAATTAACTGACGTGATGTGGATAACAAAATCGACATGCCTCCGATATGCTCCATTTGAGCTTCTAAATCAGCAATGACAAATTCCGGATTACTATGACGGTTGGCAATCACCACTAATTCGGTTGGGCCAGCTAACATATCAATATCAACATACCCAAACACCTGACGCTTTGCCTCGGTCACATACATATTGCCGGGGCCCACAATCTTATCAACCTTAGGGATTGTCTTTGTCCCAAGGGCCAAAGCGGCAATGGCTTGCGCACCGCCTAACTTATATATTTCACTAACCTTAAGCAGGTTAGCAACAGCCAAAATATAGGGATTAACATGCCCATCCTTACTCGGCGGTGTAACAATAACCACGCGCTTAACGCCAGCGATCAAGGCTGGAACTGCCGTCATATAAACTGAAGAGACAAGCGGCGCTGTGCCAGCGGGAATATAAATGCCAACTGAATCTAAGGGCCTGATTTCTTCCTTTAAAAGAATACCGTCATGTCCTTTAACCTTACAGGGTTTATGGGCTTGCTTTTTATAGTAACTAGATACGTTATTAATAATAGTTTTTAAATGACCAATAAATTCGGGTGTAATATTTTGAAACGCGCTGGAGATTTCACCCTCTGCCACTTTTAATTGACGGGCGTTTAATTTAACCCCATCAAAACGGCGGGTATATTTAATTAAGGCATCATCCCCATATAAACGCACATCATTAATAATCGTGTGCACCTTTTCCTCGACCATCTTCTTTCGCATAGAAAGGTGACGATTATAAATCTTCTCAATATTCTGGCCTGTTTGCTTTATTAGCTTCATATTATCCCATTGTCATGCCCAAAACTTTAATCGGGCATCAAGTTCACTTCTGGATTCCCGATTAACAGAACCTGCCGGCAGGCAGGTTCGGGAATGACATAATTGTTATAACATATCCTTAGCCGCAGCCAGCACTGCTTCTATTTTCTGAGGTTCCTTACTGCCGGCCTGGGCAATCTGCGGTTTACCTCCTCCGCTGGCACCAAATATCGGAGCTAGCCGATTAACAATTTCATTAGCCTTAATTCCCTTTAACACCAAATCATCCGTGACCGCAACGGTCAAGGCGGCATCTTCTTGAGTTTTTGCTCCAAGAATAAATATGCCCGATGCTATTTTTTGTTTCAACAAATCATTAAGTTTACGTAACATGCCCATATCAATATCATTGAAGCAATAGGTCAAAACATTGATTCCATTAACTTGCTGAATATTTTTGATCACTTCCGGCAAACTATTTTTAATCGCTTCGAATTGGGCATGTTGTTTTTTCTTATCCAACTGCTTTAATTCTGCCAAACGTTGAGCTTCCTTCGCCTCATTCTGCTTTTGTGCCATAAAGGCGTCAACCGATTGACGGCTAGTCACAGCTTCTATACGACGGATGCCTTGTGCTACGGAACCTTCAGAAACAATCTTCACCGCTTCAATTTGGGCCGTATTACCCACATGGATACCGCCGCAAAACTCTGTCGAATAATCGCCAATACTGACAACCCGCACTGTCTGGCCGTATTTCTCAGCAAAGAACGCCAAGGCACCTTTTTTCTTGGCTTCTTCAATTGGTAAAACCTCGATAGTCACCTTGTCTGCGCCTTGAACCCATTGATTCAAACGGCTTTCGATTTTCTGCAATTCATCAGACTTAACGGCACCGGGGTGAGCAAAATCAAAACGCAGGCGTTCTTCAGACACCAGAGAACCTTGCTGTTTAATGTGACTGCCAAGGGTCAAGCGCAGGGCCGACTGCAATAAATGCGTTGCAGTGTGATTACGGATAATTGATTCCCGACGAGCCGCATCGACCTTTGCTTGAACCGTATCACCCTCTTTTAAATGACCGCCGCTAATAATCCCGTCATGAATAAAGATATCATTAATCTTAATGGTATCCGTCACCTTTATTTCAACAGATCCGCAGGTCATTGTGCCGGTGTCTCCGACCTGTCCTCCAGATTCAGCATAAAAAGGAGTACGGTTTAAGACTATCTTAACCTTATCGCCCTCTTGTACCACCTTTAAGACCACGGCATCAGCCTTTGCGCAAGAATATCCTAAAAACTCAGTCTTAGCAACATCAAGCTTTATTCCTGCGTCGGTAAATACATCACCGGTCATTTTACTGCCGGCGCGGGATCGGTTCTTTTGCTCCTCCATCTTTTGATCAAATATTTTCAAAGCCTCAGACAAAACCGGCTCGGCAACTGAAATTTCTTTTGCAATACCCGTAATTGTTGTGATGGTTAAGCCGTAGGTATCCCGATACAAAAAGAAAATATCACCTAAGCGCTTAGCATCTGTACTAGATTTAAGAATTTTATCCTTAATTTCAGGCACACGTTCCCTACGAACCTTAATAAATGCTTCCTCAATACGCTTAACAGTTGTTTTAATCTCTTCGACCTTAGGGAGAATCTCCGGATACCCTTGCCCCATCACCTTAACAATCACGTCAATAAAAGAGTGAATAATAGGTCTTTGCACGCCAGCACGGATCGTCAAATCAGTAATATCTACAATCAGTTTACGCATCACATAACCACGGCCTTCATTGGAGGGGACAACGCCATCGGCAATGCCAAAGGTAATCGCGCGCATATGATCAGCGATAATCCGATATTCACTTTCACTCATCTTGGCGCCGTTTGATTTAACTGTATCTTTAATGACGCCTAAGATCGCCGCAAAATTATCCGTCTCATAATTACTCTTCTTGCCCTGAACCACCGCTGCCAATCGCTCTAAGCCCATCCCGGTATCAATATTCTTCGCCGGTAACGGCTCCAAGATGCCGCCGTCCTTACGGTTAAACTGGGTAAAGACCAAATTCCAGACTTCCGAAAAACGGCCGCAGGAACAATCCGGATCACATTTACTGCCATTGGGACAATTAGGATTAACACCGTAATCATAAAAAATTTCCGAACAAGGACCGCATGGACCATTAGGCCCATTTAACCGTGCATTAGAAGGCCAAAAATTACTTTTGTCTCCAAGCTTAACTAAACGTTGTGCTGGCTGTTTGATATCATTTAACCAAATGCCATAAGCTTCATCGTCGTCATTATAAACGGAAACCCATAATCTTTCTTTTGGCAATTTTAATTCAACAGTCAAGAATTCCCAGGCCCATGCAATCGCTTCTTTCTTGAAATAATCACCGAATGAAAAATTACCAAGCATTTCAAAGAAGGTGTGGTGAAAATCTGTCTTACCCACCACATCTAGATCGTCAGTACGAAGGCATTTCTGACACGTTGAAGCACGCGTGAAGCGTAAATCCATCCCAAGAAACTGCGGCTTGAATTGCTGCATCCCAGCCGTCGTAAAAAGCACGGTTGGGTCATCCTTGGGAACCAAGGAATCACTGGCCACAATCGTATGATTCTTCGATTTAAAGAAATTTAAAAATTTGTTACGTATATCGTTGGTTGTCATATATCTTTCCTGTCGTCCCCCGAAGACTCTGTTAAGGACCTAGCTCATGC
>CAZCHB010000195.1:0-3956 GCA_964498235.1 uncultured Planctomycetales bacterium | reverse complement strand
CTTTGGCCTTGGCAAAATCTTCCATGTCCGCGCGCATCTGACGGTAAAGCCCATCTTTATTGCCCTCTAAAATCATGCGCACATTGCGGATATTGCGGCCATACTCCTCCTTTGATAATTTCGCCTCGCAGGGACCGCCGCACAGGCCGATATGATAGTCTAAGCAAATCTTGTTTTGAAAAGGATCGCAAGAACGGAAAGGGAATATCTTACGAATAATCATCAACGCTTCCTTAATTAGCGTTGGATTAATATAAGGCCCGTATAAATTTTTGGGAATATCTCTAAACGCTTTCGTATTAACCCGCACGACGGAAACCAACGGAAATTCTTCCTTAGTTACCTGAATAAACGGATACGTCTTTCCATCTTTAAGCTCAATATTATATTTAGGCTGGTATTTTTTGATGAGGCTAGCTTCAAGAATCAACGCTTCAGCTTCTGAGGCTGTTTCAATAACCTCTACATCCGCGATATGCTCTACTAATACGTTGGTCTTAAATGACGAATGGTTGGGACGGAAATACGATTCCACCCGCTTACGCAGGTTGACCGCTTTGCCGACGTAGATGATCACGCCCTCTGCGTCCTTGTAATGATAAACACCGCTATTGGCGCTTAAGGCTTTAACTTTTTGCTTAAGTAAATCCATAACATCCATGTATTGGCCGCGCTTGAGATACTGCTGGCCAAGGCAATGCCGCCGACTTTAAGCAGTGGCATAAGAAGCATGTTTAGAACAATATTAATTACCAAACACACCGTCGCTGATTTAACCGGCGTCTTCGTATCTTGCAGGGCATAACAAGCAGAGGCTAAAATGCGTGACGCCCCATAAAATGGCAGGCCAAGAGCTGAATAAAATAACACCTGAGACGTAATAGCCGTCGACGAAGGGTCAAAGGCCCCGCGTTCAAAAACCAATTTAATAATCCACGGCGCGAGCAGCATAAACCCTATAGCGCAGGGGATTAAAACCATCATCAAATTGCGCAGGGAAAAATAAAGCGTCGCTTTAAATTGTTTCATATCACCGCCAGCGGCAAGCTTAGACAAAGCTGGCAGGCTCACTGATGACAGCGCGTAGGCAAAAAGCCCTAATGGAAATTGAATGATGCGTGTCGCGTAATAAAGCGCGGCCACCCCGCCGGTGCCGACGATCGCGGTCAAGGACGCGCAAAATGTGTCCACCATAATATTGATCTGATACACCCCGCTGCCCCATAGGCGGGGAAGCATTAAAGCCAGAATCTTTTTAGCCCCGGCATGTTTAAGTGTTAATGGTTTTTGCCAGTGGACACCTTTAGTCCTCAGCGCCGCCCATTGCGCGAAGAATTGCCAAAGGCCGCCAATCAAAACACTAACGGATAACGTGTACGCCAAATGCCAGGAGAATAAGCAAGTCACCCATGCGCTTGCAATCATCGCAATATTAAGCAGGCATGGCCCAAAAGCCGGTACTAGATAAGACTGCAATGAATATAAAATACCCACTTGAAAGGCGGTCAGGGCAATCAGGATAAGATACGGAAACATAATGCGGGTCAAATCAATAGTCAATTGCAATTTAACCGCGTCATCGCTAAAACCAGGTGCAATCAAGCGCACAATCCAGGGTGCCGCAATCATACCAATAATGGTGATGACCCCCAAAATGATCACCCCCCAGGCCATTACTACGTTAATTAATTCTTGCCACTCTTTCTTGGACTTTTGATGATCATATTGAGCCAAAACCGGAACAATAGCCGCGTTAGCCGCCCCTTCACCCACCAAATCCCGTAATAAATTAGGGATGCGCTGGGCCACGAAGAAAGCTTCAGCCATCAGTCCCGTCCCAAAGAAATGGGCAATCACCACATCTCGGATAAACCCTAGAATCCGTGAGGCTAATACGCCCAAAGACACCAGACCAGAAGATTTTAAGAGCGTTTTATGGGCATGAGGGGCTTGAGATTTATCAATTGACATAATTTAGGCTCTTTGCTATATTAACCGCCTTATAACAAACATGAATAGGAGATTTTCAAGATGCCACAACGCCGTACCGCCATTAAAGATTTACGTAAAAGCCGCACCAAACACATGCATAATCTTGATATCAAGACAGATTTAAAGAAAACCTTGAAATCATTTATTGCCGCAACCGCCGATAAGAAAAAAGATTCAGGCGAATTATTAAAAACTGTCTACAAAAAATTAGATAAAGCCGCCAAGCGCAACATCATGCATAAGAAAACCGCGGCTCGCCGTAAATCCCGTTTTGCTAAGCTTTTAGCGGCGACTACTGCTGCTAAGTAATCCTGTCAGTTCGACAATCAATTTTTCAACCGCATATTCTGGATCAAGCCGGCTTCGTTTAATGCTGAGGTCGGCTTCTTCCAGTGCATGTAACCCTAGTTCAAACTTTTCCTGAGACAAAACCCGTCCTTCCTTGCCCCAAAACCACACCAAGGCGCCCATGATCTGTAACGGATGCGATCCTTGCTTGTAAAAACTATTAAGCATCAGCATGGCTTCTTTTAGCCGGCCGCTCTTGATTAATTTAGTCATGTCAAAAACATTGCCGGGCTTCTCCCCCGCGAAAACAGAAACCGCGCAATAGTTTTCTATTGATTTCAGCTCTCCTTTAAAGCTTGTTTCGCTTGATTCTAAAATCACATCCGCATGATCCAAGGGCTCTTGGACAAAATGAATCAGCACATCAATATCACTGACTTTAAGCTTATGGATATTGCGCAGCACAATCAAACGCTTAGCAGACATTACCGGTAAGGTAATCAATGATTTTTTTAGGGTGTCGGCTAAAAGACAATTCGCGTCGAGATTATCAAAATCAAAATTAAGAGCCTGCGCGTTTTTAAATAAACTTGATTTGATCTGGGATATTTTAGCGTCTTTTAAACTGAGGTCTTCCCCTAAGAGGAGGTAGATCATAGAAACGCGTTACCAATTCTCAAGAGTGCGTTCAACCACACGGCGGGATAAATCCGTTAATGCGTCTTCAAGAGCGGCGCTTTCGGACTTTGCCTGAGGCCCGGCAAGATAATATGTCGCTTCACCAGAAAACGATGACTCGCTCCAGACTTCCTGACCCGTCGCTGAATCAAGCAATTTCAACTCAACCGTCACCCGCACGCGGTATTCTTTGATATTATTATTATCGTCCGTGCGGATATCTTCGCGGTCAAAGCCAATGAGATTCCCCTGCAGGATTAAATCCGCTTCACCTGCGCTATTGACCTTCAAATGCCCATCCATCTGAAAACGGGACACGATGGCATCATGCGCCTTATGTTCTAATAAGGGGATATAAAGGCCCCGGGTATTTTCATTTAAATAACCGACTTTATTCTTAAAGGGCTGGACAGAAATGACACGGTAATTACTTGGCAGTAAGGATCCCGTGGTGTAACCGCATCCGCTAAGGACAAGAAAAAGGCTTAATATACAATAAAGGGCGCGGGGCATCTTAACCACCTAAAACCTTTAAACGGTCCATCGCCTGAGGGCCCCAAATGGTATCGGCGTAATCATCAACAATGCTTCTATAGTAAAGGATTGCGGATTTGAGGTTTTTTTGCTTCTCGTAGAACTTGGCAATAACAAAAGCATTGTGCGCTTCTTTAGTCCTAAGCGATGCCACCTGCTCCTTGGCCTGCGTTGTTAATTCACTTTCAGGGTGGCTCTTGATAAATTCTTTGAATTCATCCAAGGCAACGCTGGTGACCTTTTGTTCGCGTTGAACATCGGCGGAGCGCTTGGTATCTGCCATGGCAATCTGAAATTTAGCCGCCTTCGCCCATTCACTGCTGGGGTAATCATTGATCGTCTTCTCAAATTCATCACGCGCTTCCTGAAGCAGATTACGCTCTTTTAGATATAAACCAATCTTATACTGAGAACTGGCCGCAAAGTTTCCAGAGTTAAAAACCTACCGGGGACAAGGGATTGAT
>CAZCHB010000194.1:0-3960 GCA_964498235.1 uncultured Planctomycetales bacterium | reverse complement strand
GAGTATGCTTACGGTGATGTGACCGATTTAAGCCAGCAAGTGCCATTAGGGATCATGCGTGAAATCCATCGCTGGGGAGCTCATTTGATGGTTATTACCGTTTGGCTTCATATGTTCCGTGTATTTATGACTGGTTCTTATAAACCTCCTCGGGAATTTAATTGGGTGATCGGTGTTATTCTTTTAGTGTTAACCATGCTCATGAGTTTTACAGGTTATTTACTTCCTTGGGATCAATTAGCCATTTGGGCCATCACCGTCGGTTCAAACATGGCGGGTGCAACGCCGATGATAGGGATGGGCGGTCCTGGGTCAGCTCTTTTAAGCATCGGTGATGTTAATTTTGTGACATCTGTCTCTGATGCCCGTTTTGCCATGTTAGGCGGCCGTTTTGTCGGCGAAAGCGCCTTACTGCGTTTTTATGTTTTGCATTGCATTGGACTGCCTTTTGTTATCATGATTTTTATGATCGTGCATTTTTGGCGGGTTAGAAAAGACGGCGGGATTTCGGGACCAACATAATGATCGAGAATATCAAAGAATTTGTCAATATTATCGCCGCGCCGAAGTTTTTATTTAACATCGTGCTTTTAGGCTATTTAATTGTTTTTCCACCTTTTAAAATATTCCAAAAAATTCATGATTTGCTCAACATCGATGCCTTATGGACGAAAAAAGGCGGTATCGGCATTTTTAGTTTTTTATTCTTTGTTTTTGCTTTTGGTTTGACTGACGCTAATTTCCGTTTGATTGTCTTAAAACCTGATAATGTACCTATTGTTGCCTTGATTTTTGTCGTGGTATTTTTCTTGTGGTTGTCCCTAACGCAAGCTAAGGAAAATGATGAAGCCATCGCTAGGGGAGGGAAGCCTAAAGAATGGGCTGAATCCCGTGAGAAAGTATTGGTTTTTCCTGATTTAGTTTATATCGAATTTATTTCGTTAATTGCGGCAGCGGCCTTGCTTGCCATTTGGTCGATTTCATTGCCAGCGCCCTTGGAAGGCCCAGCCAATCCCACCGTATCACCAAATCCATCAAAAGCACCTTGGTATTTTCTAGGCTTGCAGGAAATGCTGGTTTATTTTGACCCATGGATTGCCGGCGTTGTTTTTCCATCGGTTATTTTATTCGGTCTTATGGCTATTCCCTATATAGATAAGAACCGAAAAGGTTTAGGCTACTTCACCTATAAGGATAGAAAAACAGCTATTAATATTTTTATGTTTTTTTGGCTTGTCTTGTGGGTCTTTCTTATTATAGTCGGCACATTCTTACGCGGACCTAATTGGAATTTTTTTGGTCCGTTTGAATACTGGGATCATTTTAAGTTAGAGGCATTAAACAATATCAATTTGTCTGAATTAGTCTTTATGATAGGTTTAAAGCAGGGAATGCCGTCCAATATTTTATTGAGGGAGCTGCCGGGCTTTTTATTATTAGCAGCCTATTTTGGTTTAATACCCTTGATATTAGCGAAGACTATCTTCAAAGATTTGTACAATAAGGTGGGCGCGGTGCGTTATAGTATTTTTGCATTTTTGTTTTTGCTAGCCATCTTATTGCCGATTAAGATGTACATCCGTTGGTTTTTTAACATTAAATATATTGTCGCAATTCCGGAATTCTTTTTTAACATTTAATTTCTTTAAGGAAGTATGCCACCACAATTACCGCCAGAATCAAATTATGATCCAAAAAAATTAGACAAGTTTTTTGCGATCGTTGCTGTTGTCTTATTAGCTGCGGTGGTTGGTTTGTTTGTGAAGGATTACTCACGTCAATGGAAATCTTACCAGAAAGAATACCGCGCCATGGAAGTAGAAAAGGCGCGTGTGAAACTCGACGCTGAAGAGATAGATTTATCAAAGAATGAAGAATATCAGGCTATAGTTAAAAATATTGCTGAAGCTAAAAAAGAATCAAGCTCCCAGGAAAGCCAATACAGTGCAATCAACGCCAAGCTGACATCAGCATTAGCGCAGGAACGTCTGCATACCCAGGAACTGCAATTTGCAAAAGCAAAATTTGATGCTTTAAAGTATCAATATTCCAAAGCGGCTGATGAGAAGCTTCCTTCCGCGTCTTCGTTAAAAACACAATTAACTGCAATTGGCGCAAAAATTGCCCGTTATCGCGTTATTGTTGAAAGTGATAATGCGCAGGTTAAATCATATACTGATGAGTTAGATTCTCTCAATAAGAAGACAAAAGAACTAGAAAAAAAGCGGATGGCTTTGGCTAAGAAAAAGGAAATTCTTGAACGTAAGCTAAGCCGAATAGACATAGCCAAAATGACACCTGCCAATCAATTGGCAGAAATGGTGCGTGATATGCCCATTATTGATTTGGCTAATCCAAATTATAAAATACAGCAAATTGTTCTTAAGGAAATTCCAGAAGACGTCAATTTTATGAAGGTGCCGCGGGTCGACCGTTGTACGACTTGTCACATGGGGATTGCTAACCCAGATTTTAAGAATGCCGCTCAGCCTTTACGCGCACATCCAAATCTTGAACTATTTATGGATAAAAATTCACCTCATCCCGTAGATCTTTTTGGCTGCTCAACCTGTCACGGCGGAAGGGGGCGTGCTACTGATTTTGTTTCTGCCGCGCATACACCCCGCGATGAACACCAAAAGAAAGAATGGGAAAAGAAATATAATTGGCATGAAATGGAACATTGGGAAAACCCGATGCTGCCGGCACAGTTTATACAAGCTGGCTGTTTCAAATGTCATGAGGGTCAGGAAGTCATTAAAGGCGCTGAGAAATTGAATTTAGGATTAAATCTGATTGAACGGGCAGGATGCTACGGATGTCATGTTATTGATAAATATAAAGATTGGCCGCGATCCGGACCAAGTTTAGAATATTTGTCAGCAAAGACCACAACACAATGGGCGTATCACTGGATAATGGATCCCAAAGCTATCCGTCACAATACCTGGATGCCGTCATATTTTAACCAAAGTAATAACAGTGATCCAGTCTCCCTTAAACGCAGTGAGCAGGAAATACATTCCATGGTGCACTTCCTGTTTGCCAATAGTAAAGATTTCAAAGTTGACCCCGTTTCAGTAAAGGGAGATCCTGTTAAAGGTAAGGAACTAGTTGCCGCTTTAGGCTGTATGGCCTGCCATGAAGTAGCTAGTGACAAGAAAGAAGTTCATCGTGACAGGAAACAATTGCATCGGGAGTTTGGTCCGAATTTAATCGGATTAGGAAGTAAAACGAGTCAGGAATGGCTATACCAATGGCTAAAGAATCCTGATCGGTATCATCCTCAAACTAAGATGCCTAATATGAGGATTTCTGATTCAGAATCGGCTGATATGGCCGCATATTTAGTGCAGGAAAAGTCTCCTTATGTGAATAAACCGGTTCCTGCGGTAGATGAAAAAGTGCTGGATGAGATAGTGTTGGATTTTCTCAAAAAGTCCGAATCAATGGCTGGCGCGGACAAGAAATTAAAATCAATGAAACGTGATGATAAATTATCATTTGCCGGCCAACGGTTGATCCGTGAATATGGATGTTTTGCCTGCCATAAGATAACTGGTTTTGAGAATGAAAAACCAATAGGTGTTGAACTAACTGAAGAAGGTTCAAAGAGTATCCACCGGCTTGATTTTGGTTTCGTGAAGATTGAACATACTAAAGAATCTTGGTTTAAACAAAAATTATTAGATCCGCGGATCTTCGATCAAGGAAAGGTTCTTGATCCGCTTGAACGTATCAAGATGCCCAATTTTAATTTTACTGATAAAGAAGCAGAAGCGGTAACAACTGTTTTGCTGGGATTAGTTAAAGACAAACCAAATTCTTCAAAGATGGCTCGTCAAGGCGTTAAAGGCGGGTTTATCAACAACGGCGAAAAAATTATTCGCCAGTTTAATTGCCAATCTTGTCATTTAATAGATGGACAGGGGGCTTATATTCAGGATTCAGTCATGGATT
>CAZCHB010000193.1:1605-3989 GCA_964498235.1 uncultured Planctomycetales bacterium | reverse complement strand
ATATTTCAATTCTTTTGAGAAGGCATCGTCAATGGCATTAATAATGCTCCAGGCTTCCGTTAAGTTTAATCCTGAACGCATCACCTGAATACGCAGGTGATCTTCTTCATTAATCATCACTGAAACCACTTCTTCCGCCGATACCAATACCCCTTTTCCTTCAGGATTGGACGCATGCTCATGGCTCATCAAATGGCGTTCAACAAGCATCTGCCTATCCACCTGATCTAACTCTCCCATGCGAAACAGCGTAGCGCCTTTAAAAAGATCCATCGCACTAACTGATTTCTCAACGACATTAAAAACAGCTTCTAACTCTTTTTTGGACGACTTATTGGTAAAAATAGACGCATCCAAATTACGCGCCAAGCGGATCCGCGAGCTCATAACAATATTCGCATTAGGCCCGGTGCCTCGCAGCCACTCCCCCGTATGATTGAGTAATTCTTCGATTTTCATAAATATATCTACGCCTTCTTCTCCATCGATTTTATTTTATCCCGCAACAGGGCCGCTTTTTCAAAATCTTCCGCTTTCACCGCCGCGTGCAATTGCTTTTTTAAATCAGTGATATTCTCTGACGGGATCAAGGTTGTCACCGGACCTAAATCAATGGCCACCGGTTTAGGTGCTGTCCCCGGCGCCATTAAGGGGACCGGCATCTTGCCTAAATGGCGGTTTGACCCGTGGATCTTGCGTAATAACCCTTCAAGATGTTCTTTAAACGACGAATAACATTGGCCGCAGCCTAGCCGGCCGAACTTACGAAAATCCTCATAATTAAGCCCGCAGCCGGAACATAACAGCGCGTTCTTATCATCCGTCTTTGCTGAGGTCTTGCTGGTATCGGAAAGTCCCGCCAGCAAATCACCAAGGCCGAACTGCTGTTCCATCTGAGCGCTTTTATTGCGGGCGCATTCTTCACAAAGGTGCATTTCTGACATCTGTTCATCGACGATCTCAGTTAAATGCACCGTGGCTTTCTTTTTTCCGCACACATCACACTGCATATTATTATCCTTTGGCCGTCCCCGAAGATTTTCCCGCCAAAGGCGGATCAGCCTCTGGCTGAAATCGGGAACCTAGTTCATGAACTAGATGCTCAACAAAAACATTCAGGCATGACTTAAATTTTATACCTGATGCCGTCCTTTTTAGTCAGCTCTTTGAAACGCTGAAGTAATTTATTAGTAACAGCGCCTGGTTTTCCATTGCCGATCAAGCGGCCGTCCACCTTCACCACCGGAATTAATTCCGCCGCCGTGCCGGTCAGGAAACATTCATCCGCGTTATAAACATCATGACGGGTAATAAAGCCTTCTGTTGTTTTCATTTTCATCTTAACGGCAATGCTTAAAATCGCATCAGCGGTAATGCCCTGAAGACGCCCTAAATGAGGCGTTGCAAGAACACCTTTCTTGATGATAAACAGATTATCGCCCGTACATTCACCAACATAACCGCTACCATCCATCATAATGGCCTCATTATAGCCGCAATGGGTTGCTTCAATCTTCGCTAAAATATTATTCAAGTAATTAAGCGATTTCAATTGAGGATTAAGCGCATTCGGATGGTTCTTCATCGTCGCCACCGTAATAATTTCCATGCCTTTTTGATATAATTCCGCCGGGTATAAAGCAATCTTATCGGTAATGATGATCACATTTGGACGGCCGTAACACTTGCGCGGGTCTAATCCTAAATCACCGTCGCCGCGGCTGACAATCAAACGGATATAGGCGTCTTTAAACTTATTAATCTTCAATGTGGCCAAGACGGCATCAGTCATTTGTTTCTTGGTCATCTTTGGGTCAATTAACAGCGTGTGCATGGTTTCATATAAACGGTCGATATGTTCCTTCAATCGGAAAACCAAACCATTATAAGAACGAATGCCTTCAAAAGCACCGTCGCCATAAAGGAAACCATGATCAAATACCGACACTTTTGCCTCTTCTTTTGCCACAAATTTACCATTTAGATAAATCTTCATAATTATCCTTCCATATCTTCTTTAAATTTTCTCTAACTGCCCGTCTTTAATATAAATCACACGCCCCACCCTTTTCGCAATCTTTTCGTCATGAGTGACAACCACAACGGTCTGCTTTGTTGCCGCGTTTAACCCAAGCAAAGTGTCCATGACCATCATTCCTGAGGCTGAATCCAGATTTCCCGTCGGCTCATCACAAAGAATAACCTTCGGATCATTCATCAAAGCCCGGGCGATAGCCACCCGCTGCTGTTCGCCCCCGGATAGCTGGCTTGGCTGATGCGTTATCCGCGCGCCTAAGCCCACCTGCTCTAGTAATTTTACCCCATCTAATTCAATCGCATGTGTTTTTCTTGAATTATTTTTAATAAGCCCCGGTAAAATAACA
>CAZCHB010000193.1:762-1595 GCA_964498235.1 uncultured Planctomycetales bacterium | reverse complement strand
TACGCAAGGCCGCGCGCCGCTGTTCTGTTAAGGCATACATATTTTCACCAAAAAAATGGACTTCCCCTTGATTTGGCTCGTCAAGACCACCCATGACATGCAGTAAGGTCGACTTACCCGCACCGGAAGGGCCGACAATAGCAACAACTTCCCCTTCTGCAATATCTAACGAAACCCCTTTTAGGACCCGAAGGATATTCCCCGCCTGCGTATACGTCTTATGCACATCTCTTACCACAATCATCACTTACCCCTTGCTACTTATCACTTATTTCTTATCTATGTCCCTACTGATACCTTAATGCTTCCACCGGCTTTAAGCGGCTGGCCTTAAAAGCCGGGTAAATCGTCGCTAAAAATGTGATTGTCATGGCCGCACCTACAATACATCCTACATCACTGGCCTGGATAAGTACGGGCAAATACCTAATGCTATAAATTTCCTGAGGCAATTCAACAAAATGATACTGCTTAAGCAATAAACTTAAGCCAACCCCTAGAACAAACCCCCAAAATGTTCCCATAAAACCAATCGCCAACCCCTGGAACATAAAAATCGCGCGAATTGTTTTGCGCGAGGCGCCGACCGCCATTAATACGCCGATGTCCTTGACCTTGCTGGTCACCGTCACAATCAAGGTGCTGACAATGTTAAACGAAGCCACCAAAACAATCAGGGTTAGAATGATAAACATCGCAAATTTCTCTAAGGCTAAGGCCGCAAAAAAATTAGCATTCTGCTCGATCCAGGTGCGAACTAAATAACTGTAGCCTAGCATGCCGTAGACTGCTTTCTTGACCTCAGCCGCTTTTTCAGCATCATTTAGTTTTAA
>CAZCHB010000193.1:0-752 GCA_964498235.1 uncultured Planctomycetales bacterium | reverse complement strand
CATGAAAAATATCCTGAGCCTTCGATAAATGCACCACCATTAAATTCATGTCATAATCAAACATGCCCGATGTAAAAATACCCGCCACCTTAAGCTTATAACGCCAGGTATTACCTGAAACACCGGACGCTGGAGCGATCACCGTTAATTCATCACCGACCTTATAACCGTAGAATTCTGCTAATTGAGAACCAATCACCACATCATTCTGTTTTAAATCTGCAATCTTGCCTGATGCTAAATATTGATTAATCTTGGTCACATCCCCTTCAGAAGAAGGGTCAACCCCGCGCAACATCAAGCTGACCGCACGCAAAGAAGATTCCAAGAAAACATTCCCGTGAATATAGGGCGTTACCGCTTTCACACCTGCTAATGTCTTTAATTTCACTGTGAGATCTTTGAAATCTTTTAACCCGCTCTCACGTTCAACAAGGACATGGGCATTGGCCCCGACAATCTTCTCACGTAAATCATGGTCAAATCCGCTCATGACGCCGATAACGATAATAAGCGCGGCAACACCAATAGCAATGCCAGCGACAGCGACAAAATTTATGACACTTAAAAATTTATCTTTCTTTGCGTTCAAATACCTAAAGGCCATCCACCCGGAAAATCCCATGCACACCTCGTGTTAAGGGCTTAGTCAAATTTATTCAGAACTTCACTCCCCCCAGCCCCCACAACACATGCGCTTCTTCAAATGCATTGCTTGAGGTTAATCGGTAAAGACACCTTTTAGGGGTGGC
>CAZCHB010000192.1:0-3995 GCA_964498235.1 uncultured Planctomycetales bacterium | reverse complement strand
AATGTCAGTCATAGGCTGATCCGCCTTAGGCGGAAACTAGATGCCCGACAAAAACTATCGGGCATGACAAGTAAGGACGATGTTGAAGCTATCTACCAGCAATACATTCAATCCTTCAAAAAAGGCACTTACAGTTTTATTAAAGAAGAACAAGATCCTGTAACTAAGCAGATGATGCTCAGGAAATATTTTTCAGGAGGAATGGGTTTTGCTGGAAATATCAGTCAAGCTATGACTACAAGCCCAACCTTCCCTTTGAAGCAAGGAAGACTATTAAGAGTAGAGATTAATTGCGAGATGGTTGATAAAGCATCGAATGGAGCCATGATATCACGTGTATTTAGAGATGTTGAAGTGTTAGATAAATTAGCCGCAGACACTAATAAGGTAGAGAATGTAAATAAGATTAAGTTGATTCTAAAGGGTAATGTTGCTTTAAGGGTGGCCATCTTAAGAGTGATGAATATTGTATCTGATGATATGAATGAAATGGAGAAGCTCCAAGAGGTTAGAAGTTTCTTAAGACTAGAAATTTTTAAGAATAGTGATTTTAGCATATTTATGAAATTATTTAATGAACTACTAGACTTAAAGCGGCAATATTCAGATAACTCTTTAGATTTTTTTCCAGTCTGGGGACATCAAATGCTTCATCCTGTATTAATCAATATTATTCAACTGATACGTGAAGCTCAGATTATTAGAGGCAGCTTGGAAGTTCTACCTGTATATTTAGAATTTATCAAGAACAGTGATGATGTAACGCGAAAGATTTATAACAGATATGCCGTGATAATAAGAGAAAGTTTAAAAGAGCAGTTCGATATATTTAATATGTCATTTTCAGATGAAGAAGCAATCTTGTGGGAGGATTATTTATTCACATTAAGATTTCCTGACGGCACTGATTTTGATGAGAATAACCTAGTAAGATTCTTTTTTGATAAGATTAGGGCTAGAGAATTTAAGAATGAAAGAATATATGATGCGAATATGGTCTTAACTGCAATTGAAAAGAAGTATAGAGAATTATTAAATCAAGATCATGCTCAATCATCTTTGCAGCTTATTCAGGACAAATGGGCTATTTTAATGGCAATCCTTGATGTTATTGTTGGCAATAATCTTAAAAGTGATCTTGATATGTCTTTGAATGGAATTCTTGATGATGAAAGTATGTGGAAAAAGGGTGGAGAAATGAGTTTAAAAGGGCGGTGGAAGGTCGTAAGGTTTTTAACTGGCTCTTCAGATATAATTTCTAAAAGCAGGATTTTTGAGATTCTTTTTTCAAAGTATAAAGGAAGAGATTTGCCAAGAATTTATCGGATTTATCGTTTGATTTGGAAACATAGTCCATCACTAGGGTTTTTAATCTTAGCTCAGGATGCGGAACATCTTCTGGAATTTGCTAAATTTAATTTAGTTCAGAATGCAAATTATAATGCGAATTTTGATTATCGATACGCGCATACAGTTGTTGATACCTTGCGGTTTGTAGCGCTATTAGAACAAGCAGAACAGGTCTTCAAAGAGGAAGGTTTGCCCAATTTGAAGCAACATTTAGTAGATATTTTCAAGATGTTCAAGGACGCTGACAATGATGTAATTAATAAAGTTAGGTTTGTTATTGCTGTATTGATGCTTTTTGAGCCTAATTGGGCGCAAAAATATATAGACCCTGACTTCTTAGGCGTAATCCCCAGTGATATTTTGTCCAATTTCAAAGATGTGCCTAGTGACTTTATTGATGAATGGAAAGCTTTTCTGGATAGTCCCGCGTATGTGTTGCTCAGGCATGTGCAGGAGGCACTAGGTAGGGCTACTGTAGGTTACGAAAATGTCTATTCAGAAGTGATTAGTAATTTAATGAGGGGCCGAACTCCTAAGGATATTGAACTGAGTGAAAAAGGTTTTAATGAATTACAGGCGCGCACTTTAGTCAGGGTAAGAATAAAAGGAGATGCCCGGGATCGGCATATGGTACTTACAGAACGCTGGGAAGGCGCGGATGGGGTGGTCTTTGTGTCAGGAGTCAATCTAGATTTAGAAGAAGAGGGACATTTGGGGCTTGAGGATGGAAAAGTAACATACAGGAAGGTAAACAGTAGTAATGATGTTGAAGCCATTGAAGTATTTTATATAAATGATAACCCCGGCGGGATTGATTTTACGTCCGCTAAATTAGATATTCCTTCAAGCCAGATTCAATTTCATGTTGATCCTGCTATGATTAAAAAATTTCAAGATGCCGCTGGTCTAAAGCCGGAAATTGTCAACATGAGCAATCTTAACAGTCTTCACGATTTCTTAAGTATTCCTTAATAGCTGTTTCATTTATCTTTGTTAAGTTCAGCAGGAACTTGCGGCAGGGTGCCGTTTTTTTGCATTTCTGCGTAAGCCGCCATGAGTTTCTTGATAAACTGCGGGTCTTGGGCCATTTCTAAGATCAACGGACTGGCAAGCAGGGTCGCGTAATTCTTTTCTTCAATGGCTTTTTTGATAACCGGATCGTTAATCAAATCCTGCATGCGCATGTCGTGGACAAGGTCCTGTATGGGATCACCGGTTGATGCCGTAGCGGCGGATGATTTTTGAGTTGAGGGACCAACGACCATGGTTCCGCCTGATGCGTTCTTTGGAGGGATATTTTTAGCAGGCTGACTGAAGAGATCCTTTAAAGGTTTAATCATATTATATACTTGAGAGTTTTTTATATCGGTAGTCACCCGTGACACGATTGGATGCACATTCGGCATGAAACTTAATACGAGTACAAGTGGAAGGGTTAGGACTAATCCCCATGCGGCAGTAATACCGGCCCCGGATAATCGGCTGATAAGATTAGGCTGATTTTCTTCACCGACTAATTGGCCAAAGGAACGCAAGATGAAGACAAGGAACCAATAAATGCACATGGGGCCAAGCAGGCCCACGCCCAAGCCGATAAAGATATTGCCGGTGATTTTAAAAAGTGAAAAGGCGACGGTGGTGGCGATGATAAAGGCAATGGGTGCGAAAATTGATTTAAGAAATCCACGGCAAGCGCCTCGCCATAAGCAGAAAAAAACAGAGATGATGATGATAGCGTCGGTGATCATGACATCAGTGTTCTGCTAAGAAGCGGATTTTTAAAAGAAAATAGATAATAATAACAACACAATAAACAATTGGAACTGCGATTAGAATTTTAACCAGCAGGGGAAAACGTAATTTAAGCTTCTCTTTCGCGCGCTTCTCTTTAACCTTCATGTAGTCATCGAGGCCAAGCTGCGTTTTCTTGGGTGTTACTGGAGGTTTTTCAGCCATGCGTAAAGTATAGCAAAAAGTTGAATTAATGCCAGAGGGGATTCTATTAATTTCATTTTGATGTAAAGCTTTGCACGGCATGTCTTTTCGGCGTCACTTTTTTTGTGATTTTGTTTGCACTTTTCTAGTAATGAATTATACTAGAATTGTAGAAAGCGTTTCCGTCATTTTTTTCTAAAACAATATATCATTTTTTCGAGGGGGAGCCTATGAAAGCTGCCGCTAACAAACGTACTGAAGCGCGTCATGGTTGTTTTGTTCCTGTTGAAAGCAAGGAAGGTTCGCCTTTTGATGCGACGCAAACGGTTGATATTAGCCGGCACGGCATTGGTTTTGTGTCCCCTTTTGCCCATGAAATCAATGAGAAGGTTGCGATCGAACTTCAATTAAAGCCGGATACTGATCCGGTTCTTGTTGTGGGGGTTGTTAAATGGGTCAGGAAGCTTTCTGATTCAGAAGGTTACCGCATCGGGCTTAATTTTGAAGAGTTCTTATCAGGATCAAAGACTAGATTGAATAAGTATTTTCCTGAAAGGTAAGGGTTTTATGCAAACAGAGCGCCGCTTATTTGAGCGTTTCAGTGCCCGCTTTCCTGCCAAATTTAAAGATTCCCGTGATGAATATGGTACAGAAGTTTTTTTGAGAGACGCTTCAGCAGCGGGGTTAAACGTATTGACCCGTGAACGCTT
>CAZCHB010000191.1:0-3996 GCA_964498235.1 uncultured Planctomycetales bacterium | reverse complement strand
ATCAGTTGAGAAAGGTGGTTGCCGCCGCAGATACCTTGACCTTTACGGCTGGCAGTACGCAGACAATTGCCAATGACCTGACCTTAAGCGGCGCGGCGGGGCAATTGCTTAATATTCGTTCAACAGTAGGCGGTACATACGCGAATCTATCCTTGCAGGCAGGGGGAACTCAAAATATTAGTTATGTCGATGTGCAGGATAGTGATGCCGGAGGCGGGTTAAAATTAATCGCGCGCAATAGTACAACCTTAACACATACGAATAATTGGGCGCTTAGCGCGGTCTTTACATGGACGGGGACAACATCGACTGATTGGGACACGGTGACTAACTGGGATTTAGGGTTAGTGCCAACGACCCTTGATACCGCGGTTATTGCTAATGTGGGGAATCAGCCGGCGACGCTGGCAACGAATGTTGCGATTACAACTTTAACAACTAATAGCGGGGCCACTGTTAATACAAATGGCAAGAATCTTGCGGTGTCTGGCGTGCTGACAAATAACGGGACGATTCAGCGTTTTGGAAGCGAAACAATTTCATTTGGGACTATGGATACTGCTCAGGGTGTGTTTGAGTATAAAGGTAATGGCGACGGTACTATTGATACCTATATTATCAGCGATTTTGGAGCGACAGATTATTTTAGTTTGACGGTAAATGATACCAATGCGACTAAGGATATTTTCCGCACTAATGGGACGTTGACATTAAGTGGGGCATTGACTGTTTCTTCTGGAACCTTGGATACCTCAACAAATTCAAATGCAGTTTCAACGGCGGGTTCTATCACTGTTAATGGCGGGACATGGACGGCAACCAATAGTACCGTTGCGGCCGCTTCTCATGTGACTATTTCTTCAGGGACCTTGACTGCCCCGTCCTCAACGGCTAATACTGGATTTACGGTCGGAGGTAATTGGACGCATAGCGGAGGCACCTTTACTCATTCAAGCGGTAAGGTGACGTTAAATGGAACCAATCAGGTTTTTGCGGGAGACACGACATTTTATCAATTACGTAAGGTGGTGGCCGCGGCAGATACCTTGACCTTTACCGCCGCAAGTACACAGACTGTCACAAATAATATTGTTTTAAGCGGCGCGGCAGGTCAACTGCTTAGTATTCGCAGTAGTTCAACACCGACTCAAGGAAAGATTTCCCTGCAGGCGGGGGGAACTCAGACGATTGAGCATGTTGATGTTAAGGATTCTGATGCATCCGGAGGTTTGGCCTTAGTTGCTCGCACGTCCTATGTAAATAGTTTAAACAATAATAATTGGTATTTTGGTGCCGCGGTGGTTACCTGGACAGGTACAACCTCAACGGATTGGGATACGGTTACCAATTGGGATCTTGGTTTATTACCTTCGTCGATTGATACGGCGGTCATTGCAAATGCAGGGAATCAGCCGGCGACGTTAGCAACTAATGTGTCTTTGGCTGTTTTGACGGTTAATAGCAGTGCGACATTAAGCCTGAATGGAAAGAATATGGTTGTTTCGGGAATATTGACTAATAATGGGACGATCACGCGTTTTGGCAGTGAAACAATGACTTTTGGCACAATGGACGCGGCGCATGGGACAGTTATATTTACAGGTAATGGCGATGGGGTTGTTGATACCTATATCATTACCGATTACGGTGCTTCTGATTATTTTAATTTAACAGTCAATGATTCCAATGCGACAAAGGATATTTTCCAAACTAGTAATCCGTTGACAGTTAATGGCGCCTTGACAGTGACAAGCGGTACGCTTGATGCGTCAACTAACTCATCGACGGTGGTTACAAATGGTGTTTTAACGGTTAATGGAGGGACGTTAACCGCGACAAATTCTATTATTGATGCGAATAGTAATGTTGTTATATCAAGCGGAACCTTTACAGCCCCGGATGGGCTGTTGACCCACGGGTTTACTGTGGCAGGTAATTGGGGCCATTCAGGAGGGACGTTCACGCATTCAAGCGGTAAGGTTGTTTTTGATTCTACAGCGACGGCAATTATTAGCGGTGATACGACGTTTTATGATTTTAGTACAATTATCCCAGGAAAGATCTTTCAGTTTACGGCCGGTACCACGCAGACGGTTAACCATACCATAACTTTAACCGGCGGGACGGGAAATCCAATTATTTTGCAAAGTACAGTTACTGGCGCTAAATGGTCATTAGACTTTCCTAACGGAACACAGTTTGCCAGTTCAGTCGATGTGCAGGATTCTGACGCGCTGACAAACAACATCACCGCTTTTAACTCGACGGATTCATTGAATAATAATGCCCGTTGGATTTTTGCGCGGTTAGAAATTACAGCTCCTGCAACAGGAAAAACTGTTGGGGTAACGCCGACTTTAATTGGGACAGGGCCTTCGCTTAACAATATTACGATCAAGGATACGTCAAATAATATCATTGCCACGACTACCGCGGATTCGAACGGGTATTTCCGTGTTGTATTGGGGCAGGATGATGATTCAGACGCGGGAACATCAATTGCAGTCAGTAGTTTAACCGCAGGTTCTGTGAGCATCTTGCCGTATTTCGGGACGATTCCTGGGGATACGAATGTGCTGACAGTGGTTGCTTCTCCAAGTGCATCACAAGTGCCTCTGATCTTGACGCCAGCCAACGGAGCAAGGGTCAGCGGGGCAACGCCGACGTTGACGGGAAGCGGTCTTCCTTCAACGGCCGTGACTGTCGTTTCAAAAGACATAAATGGTAATTTAGTCATGAGCGCGGGTACAGGCACTGTAGATGCTTCCGGGAATTATTCAGTGACCTTGTCGACAGTGCTCACCAAGGGAACCAATCTTCTCTCTGTGACTGTTGATGGGGTTGCCAGTGCTATTGGCACCTTTTATTTGACTGATCCTTATGGTGTTGTTTATGACTCGACAACCAACAAGCTGATCAAGGATGCGACGGTAACTATTTATAAGTCAGATGGCACCTTGGCCGTTGCGGGGGTTGATTTGGATGCGGCTGATACGAATCCATTTACGACGGCTGCCGATGGGGCCTATAGTTTCCTAGCGGCTAATGGCAGCTATTATATGACGGTTTCAGCTTCGGGGTATTCATATCCAACTCAGTTGACGACATTGCCGGCGGGAAGGTCATTTGCACTTGGTTCCAAAGGTGAGCAGTTTACCGTGGCCAGCGTCATCCTTGAAATCAACCATCCAGTAGATGGCAACGGATTCTTATTGCGCATTGAAAAAGACGCTAATAAAACAGAATTGCGCGTAGGTGAAGTGGTCACCTATACCCTCAGGATCCAGAATTTATCGACCAGTAATGATGTGAATAATGTCTTGATAGATGACAAGATTCCTCCAGGATTCAAGTATTTAGCCAACCGTGTCCTCTTGGACGGCGTACCTTTGGCAGAACCGTCGGGAAACAGGCCGCTAGTTTTCGATGTGGGCACAATCCCGGCTGGGGGAACAAAGACCTTGCGTTACCAGTTAGTGGTTGGTTCCGGTGTTGTTCCTGGTTCCTATGATAATCTCGCGGTTGCCAGATATAACAACAGTGTCATTATTTCTAACCGCGCGGTGAAGACGGTAAAAGTCATCATGGATCCCTTGTTTGATTTAGGGACAGTTATCGGTAAGGTCTTTTATGATTTAAACGGTAACGGCATTCAAGACGCGCCGGAGTATGATCCCACTGAGGGTGAAACAATCATCGAGAAACCCGTGCCGAATGTACAGATCGTCACGGAAGACGGTGCCGTGATCACAACTGACCGCGATGGGAAGTTTAATATGCCCCGCATTTTGCCGGGCCGGCATATTTTCCGTCTCAATGAGCGTACTTTGCCGCCCGGTGCCTATGTGACTACGGATAAGGCGATGATTGTTGATATCACTAAAGGCTCCATTACTAAGGTTAACTTTGGGGTTGGCGTTGATAGTGAGCAGGTGGTTGGCAAGGACGCCCAATTCTTTAATGAAAAGATAGCGTTGACACAGGATAAGAACAGCC
>CAZCHB010000190.1:0-3998 GCA_964498235.1 uncultured Planctomycetales bacterium | reverse complement strand
AGGTACATGTTGACCATTGGCGGCGTCATCGGCACAACGCTTTCAATTTGGACAAATAACCCTTTGGCAGAACGCATCAATACCAAGATACGCGGATCCGCGAAGGCTGTCTTGATTGCTGTACCGCTCACGCCATTTTTAATCATGACGTTGACTTTTTCCAAGTCGATACCACCATAGCTGGGATCATTTGGATCATCAGCTAATTGAGCCTTATTAGCTAATTGAGCAGACACTTGATGACCCAGCACAAACGCTTGACTGATACTATAGTTTACAGAGTATATATATTTTACTGTTTCAAAACCATGAACAGGAATAGTCGCACTTCCAAATGCAGCTTGGGAAAATCCTACGGCTGGTTGTCTTCGTTTTCTTTCAAAATTAAGAAACCCTCGAAGTTCAAAAGTGTTGCCAGCCTTCCATGCGGCTATTACTCTTTTAACAATTTCACCAATAATCACTTCCTTATCACTTTCGCTGACTTCGCTTTCACCTTCAAAAGAAATGTGCTTCTTTAATTCTCTAGCAATCTCTATTCTTCCACTTAGATTAAACCTTGTATCATCATCAACATTAACCCTTTTTGGATCTGAAATAAATGTCCATGTATTGTTGGTGTTTCTAATAAAACCGTATCCACTAGGAAGCTTATCAACATCGATAGGATTAGCGCGAGGCATCCTCCCAGTTAAATTTCCCATGACGATTGACGGCGCAAAAGTTTGTAAAGGATTGCTACGGACGCTACCAGGGCCCGTAGTAATTGTTGTTGGTCTTAATTCCGCCACTATACCCTGATTCCTAGCAGTGACTGTTGCCTGCCCATAACCGGGAATATTTTGCACAGTAACCTGAGCCCCAGGATTACTCAGCTTTTCAGCCAATAAATTTGCTTCAGAAAATTTACGATCACCCACTGCCTTCAAGAAATCACTAAAACCCTGACTTTTTCTAATTTCTACACTTAATTTATCAGGATTACCATAAAATTCCATTGCTGTTCTGGAAAATCTATCCGTTGGATAAGCAGCTGGAATAATTGTCCCTGCGACTCTCCCATCAGGAGTGGCTGTAGCCGTGATCTGACCAGTAACATTTGGCAACACTGCAGCTGGAGTTGCCGCAATTGCTGGCGGAGCAACTGGCGCTACATAGGGATTAGCCGCTGTTCCTAGAGGCCGAACTGATGGCTGTGGACCCACCGCTGATGGAACAACTGCAGTTGGCGTAGGTACCGCTTGAGGTTGAGTAACAGCTGATGCAGCTGTTGGCGCAGACGGCACTTGAACAGCTTGTTCTAAGGCATTTGAGAATGCTTTTGCTAAACCATTTGTTCCCCGAGGAATAGAATACTCTCTTACTTGACCACCTTGTCTAACTTTTAGAATTTCCCCGCCTTTTAAACTGCGGCTTAAGCGATCAAAATTATCACGGGTCACTTGCTCTGCCCCAAGTGTTAATTCTCCGGATCCAACCGCTTTCAAGAAATCTTGATACGATGCCGCTTGCGCTCCTCCAGAAGAAAACAATCCAACACCGATAAGCAATGCCGTTGCCGCTAACGTAACTAATCGAGTAGACATTGCAGCATCATTTAACTGAGAATTAAACCTGGAAACCATGGCTGGAGAAGCATTTTTTATGTCTGGAATTCTTCCAATAACCCCACCCGAAAAATACTTCCTAGGAATCACTTGATTAGTGAGGGGATCCACATCTTCTTTAACAAAGTTATACGCGCCCTTCTTATACGCCTTCAAATATTGCTGATAAATTTTTTGGTTAATCTCTTTGTCTTGTGTATCAATACCCTTGGTCTTGCCTTGGTCGATGTAACCTTTGGCTAATACATTATCTTTTAAATTCTTTTTGTACCAAGCGGCTAAAATAAGACCTTGGTAAACTTGGCGCAATTTAGCAAAGTTTTCGCCTTCGTTAACTTCTTTTTCCAAGGCAGGAACCACAATTTCTTTAATAATTTGTGAGGACATCGCCGATACAGCTGAATCCTTTTGCGTGGCCTTGGCTAATTCAGCAGGGTCCATGTCAAATTGCTCAACAGCTTTATTTTTATTCGCGGCTAAATAATCCTGCTCTAACATCACCTTAAGCGAGCTTTGAACGACGAAAACGGCGTTCATTTGAGCATTTTCATAAACAACGGCTTCATTAGGTAAAATCCAAACCTTGTTGAATGTATTAACCGGAACATTGGTTGTGCCAAACTTTTTGGCCGCCTCACCATACACCTTGTTCCAAAATTCCTTTCCTAATTGGCGCTCAGGATATAAGGCGGTAGCCATGATTTGCTTGAGTAGATAATCTTGGGCTAAAAGTTCCTTGCCCATTTCCGTATCACCGAATCCTTGCGGAATAATACGGCTTTTTTCATAGGGAGATAAGTTAACCCACATTTCCTTTTCAGGAGTCGTTAAGGCGGCTAAAAAATAAGACACTAGCTTTTGACCTTCAACCTTGATTTGGTCTTGGTTTAAAGGCTTATCGCCGGTATCAACAATAAATTCAAACTTAAATGGATTGTCTGGAAAAAGTTTCACACCCTTAACCAATAAAGGATTAAACTTAGGCGTCAAGCTAACCATGGTGCCAACCGGCGGCAAAAATGCCACTTGGGCATAACTGACAGGTGCTAAAACCATATTGCAGGTGAAAAAAAGAACCACAAAACTTGATATGGTTTTTGATAGATTTTTCATCAGACGTTCCATGTTTTCCTCAACTTTGTTGTTTAAAAGGGTTCTACTGCTATTCTATTAGTGTAAGTATGCCATATTTCAGCCATTAATGCAAACTTAGAAAGCGCTATCTTAGATAAATTTACCCCTATTTTACCCTAAAAACCTAGGTAATCATCAAGGGCAATGCCCGGCAATGGCTTGACCTGCTGAACAATAGGCTGAAGACCTTGGGCACTTTGCAGGACTTCAAGAATCTTAGGATCTGTAAAAGCAGTTTTAACGCCTCCCTTTTCGCCTGTAATGAGCATATTTAGTCCATATAGGTCAATACCGCCTTTGTTAGATGCCCGGCTACGATTAAGCCTATAGTTAATTTCAGCTATTTCAAAAAATAGCTTTCGCAAGAACACGCGTTCTGGATTAAGGGCATCCAAAGAATCTCTGTATCTAGTTAATAATCTTTCTAAATCTGGATACACCTTCAACGCTTCTTCCAAACCCAAACGTAAATTGCCTTTAACCTCAACCTTATCCTTTTGAGAAATTAATCTAAATTGTTCAATTAGTTTCTTTACTTTTTTCATTTCTTCTGATTCAAGAAGGTCAATATTTTTAATAAAGAAATTAATATAACCCTTATCCGCATCGTCTCTGCCAAGCCATTGTCTTACCCGTCTAAAGATATTTCCGATATCAGGATCTAATCGACGAGCCTCTTTAACAACCAAGAGCATTGGACTATCAAAATCTTCCATATTCACATCCACACTATTTACCATTAAATCTTGAGCCAATCTTAATTGTTCGACCAACTGCCGTACCTTGGCAATATCATTTCGTTTTTTTCCATCTCGCATTATTTGAACAAATCGATTTGGAGCTTTAGAGCTGACTGCTAATTTTGACTCAGGAATGTCAGTGGAAGATTGAGGCTCTGCTGGATTTTGCTTATTTTTTCGATCTTTGCCTTCAATGCTTACTAGCGGATGGATAAAGCTAGCTAATAATAGCCCCATGATACCTAAGAATGCCAATCTTTGCTGACTGACTCTCCTTTCATACTCTACAAGATCAAAATGTATAGGACTAATGAATTGATCTATTTGGTCATCAGCACTATCGCCAACAAAATCCCCAGATAGTCCAATATCTTCATCAGTAAATTCTTTAATCGGGTAAATTGACAGAAGATCATCTAACTGATTTGCTTTATTCAAAAGCCTATCTGATAATGGAATAATTTCTTCTAAGCTTTTATATCTGTTGAAAGCTTCAATACTATCTAACCTATCAAGA
>CAZCHB010000189.1:0-4011 GCA_964498235.1 uncultured Planctomycetales bacterium | reverse complement strand
TTATTAATTAAAGCCAGCCGCCAAGGGTATAAAATTGCTTCAGCCCCAATTGCGACGATTTATCAGGATGAGATCAGTAAAATCCATCCGATTAAAGATACGCTTCGGTTTATCCGTTTTATCAGCCGCGTGTTAGCGGAAAAGTAACCTTATGTTTGATAATTTCTTGCCCAAAGCCTTATTCTTGTCGCTGACAATCCATACAATCTTTATATGTTCGTCATTATTAGTCCATCTTCCTCATCAGCAACGCGTGGTAAAAAGCCGAGGTATCGAGGTTACGTATAAGCCTCAAATGAAAAAGAAAGCGCCAGATGTAAGGGAGCGTCCGATTAAGCCTGCTCAGCAGTTAGACCTAAAAAAATCAATAATGAATCCTATTGAAGGATCTGTCCCTTTGAAATTAGGGGGCGAGAAAGAAGTGTTGAAGAAAGATTTCATGATGGTTGAACGCCGGAGGGAGCAAATTAAATCAGCACAAATTATTAACAAAGTCTCAGTCAAGCAGATTAATTCGCAGAAGGCTAATAATCCAGCGTTTGCGTTGTATAGTTCAATGGTGCGTAATCTAATCGAAAATAAAGTTTATGAGAATTATAGTAAGAAAATGGAAGCAGGAAGCCTGTATATTACTTTTATGATTGCGCAAAATGGAACGCTAAAGGCTGTTCAGATTATTGAAGAAAAGACTAATGCTTCACAGGATTTACGGGATAGTTCTCTCAAAAGTTTTCAAGAAGCGAAATTTCCGCCATTTTTAGCTGGCATGACCCTCCCGGAATACACATTTAACATTGAGATTCAGTATCAGGTTAGAGAATAATTTTAAGAAACCGTTTCCCCGTATCCCTTCCTAGCCCCTTGTTTTTCATAATATATAGTCTAAACTTTATAGTATGAGAACCCCATGCGTGTATGCTCTCATATTGACCTTTATCATTGGTTCTATCAGCCCTACGGCGCTAATAGCGCAAGAGCTTGTTTTGCCTGCCCCTGGGACAATGGTTCATCGAAGTACTGCTTTTCAAAGCTCTATACTTAAAGGTATTAAAGTCCATCCTGATAATCCGTTTAAATTTGATTTTGTGATGCGTAAAGGAGATGGATATGCGGACCAAGATCAATTAAAAGCCGAATCCGTCAAACTTATAAAATATTTTCTAGCTTCATTAACCGTACCTGAAAAAGATCTTTGGGTCAACCTCAGTCCTTATGAAAAGAACCGCATTGTTCCAGAAGCCTTTGGACAGACAGAGATGGGTCGCGACCTTTTGGCCCAAGATTATTTGCTTAAACAAATAACCGCATTGCTTATGTACCCGGAAGGGGAGACAGGTAAGAAATTCTGGAAAAAAATCTATGAAGAATCAGCAAAAAGATTTGGGAATACAAATATTCCGGTTAATACCTTCAATAAAGTATGGATAGTTCCTGAAAAAGCAGTGGTGTATGAGAATGCCAAATCAGGAACAGCCTATGTGGTAGAAAGCAAGTTAAAAGTGATGATTGAGGCAGATTATTTGGCTACGCAGAAATATGAAGCGGCAGGGCCTGCCCCTGCGGCACCTCATCCGTCCTCACTTACGTTGCGGGCGGATAAGGGCTCCGCCTCCGGGTCACCCGCCACTTTAGCGGCGCAGATCATTAAAGAAATAATTCTTCCTGAACTCACCAAAGAAATTAACGCAGGCCAGAACTTTGCTCAGCTGCGGCAGGTGTACAATTCATTGATCTTGGCAATTTGGTACAAGAAGAAAATCAAGGACAGTATCCTGGCGCAAGTCTATAACGACAAGAACAAGTTTTCTGGAGTCAATATTAGCGATCCACAAGAGAAGCAGAAAATTTATCAGCGTTACCTGCAAGCTTTTAAAAAAGGCGTTTATAACTACATCAAAGAAACAGAAATGCCCAACGGTATTTCTGTTCCAAGAAAGTATTTTTCAGGTGGGGTTACCTTGCTTGAAGTTGGTAGTAAGGCAGAGATTGTTGATGCAACGAATGCAAGTCCAGCCATGCTAAAGATTATCAGTAATCAAGACAGTGCGTCCTTGGTCTTTGTGCCGGCATCGATTAATGATGTGGATAAACTCAACGGGCCTATCACGCCAGCTAGAATAGATGAAGAATTTTCTGGTATTGAACGTAGTGTGGGTACTGATGGGAGATTAAAAACTAATTTAGTTTGGCAACAAACTGCAAAAGAACAAACAGGCATTTTTCAAGGAGAAGAATATCTTCAGATGCTCGATGACATACATTCTGGCAAGGCATGGTCTAAAGAGAAATTAGATGGCATTGTTCAACGCTTAGGTGGAGTTGAGAAAATATTAAATAATACAAGATTGGGGAATTATTATGGAAGTCTAGATAAGCTATATTTTATGAATGGCAATGTATTGTTTAGGTCAGTAAGTGATTTTAAAGAAGCTGTATTAGGTTTCTATCCTGAATATCAAGAGCGATTAGATTTATGGTAAAGGCAACTTGAGCAAAAAGGCGCTTTTGCTAAGTCATTGATTAGTGACCCTATATTGACACAATTAATCAATGAACGTATTTTGGTTGAAGTTTCTTCCACAGAGGTACGTGTTGGGGTAAGTGCTGTTTTGAGTCTACAAAATATCATAAGAGCGATACGAGAAGGAGGCGGCACGCAAGGTGATTTTCAAAGAATCAATGATCTGCTTAGCAAATCTCAACAAAGCATGTTGAAGAAAAATGATTCAGTAGATTTAAGTGAATTTAATGATATTAAAGTACGTTTCCAAGAGGAGAAAAAAGAGCTTTTAATAATAGTACGTTCAATGAGGTTTTTATTTGAGCTAATTGCGGGGCATGGAAGAAATTCTTTAGAGCATGCGTTATCTCTTTTAGATGTTTTAGGTGGGGTTGAACGTTATGAGCCAAAAGATTTGCGTAAAGAAATGGAAGACGTTTTAGATCAGTTGGGGTATTTATTTGGTCTTAGTTTGCAAGAAATGCAAGATTTAAAGAGAGCTTTTTACGTTTTTTCCAATTCGAAAGGTGGTTTTAGTTCCGATGAAGATGTTTTATCCGATTTGAAATCCGCATATCAATCTAGCGGTGGCATTAGCAGTGAGCGTATAGAAAAAGCAAAGGAAGGTGTTGGAGGGGATTTAATAACATTTACTATAAGATTGGCATTAACAAAAATTCTAAATCACACCAGTAAGAATGGAGGTAGTTATATTAGATTTGCTGTAAATAATCGAAGAGTTATTATGATTGGCGGAAAAGATCAAGATCATACAAGGGCAGGTATTGTTTCCGAAGCTGGCCATTTGATCCTTGAGTATATGGGAGGCCAGCATATCGATAAAGATAGTGCCGTGCACGAAGCTTTTGATTCCATTGCCAGGCTTGCTTTTGGTATTGGCTTCGCCGAAGATTATGATTTAGTAAAGAAAGGTTTTTTTAAATTGATAGCCAGGAAAAGTCTATATCAATGGCAAGTAACAAGACATAAAGCTGTTGAATACGATAATCAGAATATCTCATGGGCAGAGAAATTTTTTCTTAGAGAAATGCAAAGAGGCGTAGGTAGGGAAACAATATACGCCACAGATAATAAGGTTGCAACGATAGAAGCCCACCCAGGTGTTTTTGAAAATTTGGTCTATGCTATTGTGAAATCTCAAAGTTTGACAAAAGAATTGATTGAATGGGATGATCAGTTGTTGACGCATGCGCTAGGTGTCTTTATGGCTGAAAAGATGGTCGAATTAAGCAATGGTTCAGCGCTACGGGCAATAGCAGTTCTTGCTTATATGTTAAAACAAAATGATAAAGAAGAATGGATGAAAGACCACGAACTTTTCTTTAAGACTTTTCAATCAATTATTATTAATAAATCCATCATGCAAGAAATTGAAGCAAGATTAGACAGGCGATATGCGGTTGTTGTGCATAATCCATCTGGCGATAAGAACTTTCTTGATCGTACACAAGGTGGGGGTTTAAATACGTATTTGGATTCTAAAATAGATG
>CAZCHB010000188.1:0-4011 GCA_964498235.1 uncultured Planctomycetales bacterium | reverse complement strand
TTTATATGACTCTTAGGTGTGAATAACTGACGAAATGGCAGGTGCTAACAAAAATTACAGTGAATTTAAGAAAGCAATGAGTTCTAAACGCTGTTGAAGGGATAATTTTTTAAAACGATCTTTAGCAGTTTGGGCTTCTCCCCCATGCCATAAGATGGCTTCTTCAAGATTGCGCGCCCGGCCATCATGCAAAAAAAATGTGTGTTTGTTAACCACTTTAACCAATCCGATACCCCATAACGGCGGCGTGCGCCACTCATTTCCCGACGCCTGAAAGTCGGGACGGCCATCCGCTAGCCCAACACCCATGTCATGTAATAGTAAATCAGTAAAGGGCGCAATATTCTGATTGGCAAGCTGAGGAATTTCAGTATTTGAACCTGTCTTCATTGAGGGAATATGACAAACGGCACAGCCAATGCGCTTAAAAAGGGCCTCCCCTTTTATAATCTTTCGATCATTAACGCCGCGGCGGGCGGGCACGCCAAGCGTCCGTGAATAAAAAATTATCTTCGCAAAGAAATTCTCATCAATTTCGGTAAGCTTCTCATGATAGGCATGCCGGGCGGCTACTTGAACAGAGGAAATACCCTCATCCTGAATATCCGGGTTGGTGATGCCGATATCTCCGGCAAACGCACCCGCCGTCTGCTGGCGCAAGCTCGGCTGGTTAGCTTTCCAACCAAAGCGACCTAATCTCATTTTACCTTCATGGATGTCCCACACATAATTCGGCCTTCCTGAAATACCGTCTGCGTTTCCTTTTTGCGCTTGAGCAAATGCCAATACCATTTCTTCAGGGACGGATTCTAAAAGTCCTAAACCAAAAACAGCAGGCGCCACGCGGGGGGAAAACAGGACATCTTCCCCCAACGGTCCAAAATTTAAATCAACAAATTCATAACGCGGAACCCTTAAACAATAATAATCACCGTCGGGATACTTTCCAGAAACCTCACTGTAATGAATAATCGCGCGTCCTTCAGCAGGAACTCCTGTAATCGCCCGATCCTGAAGCTGGTCTCCGTAACGCGGATGAGGCTTAACCCCGCCATGTTCCCCTTGACCCGGCATGCTTAAACGCACCAGCATTGAATTCATCGGTGCGCCGGTATGCTCCGGCGGACGGCCCCGGCCGTCAAAAATATGGCAAGCTGAACAAGAAACACGGTTAAATGTGGGCCCCAAGCCGTCAAATTTACTTGTTGAAGCAGGCGCTGTTACCCAATTGGTATTAAAAAGGCGGTTACCGAAGGTGAAATCACGTAATTTCTCAACGGGCAGATTAGCAGCAGGAAGAGAAAAAGCAAGGCTTGTACTATCAAAGACCGTACCTTCTCCCCCGCTCAATGCCTTGAGAGGATGCCTAAGCGTGTTTCTTACCGGCAATCCCACCGCTGTGCATCCTGAGCATAGAATTAACACAACAGGAACAATGCAATAAATACATGTACTATGAACTCTTAATCGCAACGGTTAATCCTAATTTTGTTCCAAGCTCTTTAAATAATTCGGCCTGAGCTTGTAGTGATTTAACTAACTCTTCCAAGGCAAGCCGTCCGGCAGAACCTTTAGGGCTAACCAAGATCTGGTCGATCGGAGGCTTAATACCTTCAACAATTTTCTTGGTTACCGCTAATTGCGCATCAATCTTATCTGCCAAAGCGTTGTCAACCAACCGTACAAGCTTATCAAGACCACTGCTTGATAAGCCCCGTAACGGCCGTAATAAACAGTCTCAATACCCTTGGCATTCATGATGAAATCAACATGCGTATTGTCACTGAAGCAAGAATGCTCATCTTCCTGGTCACCGCTGTCAAGGGCGGTCGCAATACGTTCCGAGGCTAATTCAAAACCGCTCAAGGTCGCTAGGGACGTCAGCACACGGGTTAAGACTTCATTGCCATCTAAAGACAAAAACGTTTTACGGTAATTATTAGCATCCGGCGCCCACGCCTCAGCAAGCCCAGACAAATTCTTAACCAATAACTCCACCGTTTCATGCAGATAGCGACGTCGGCGTTCTTTGATCACATCGCTTTTTGCGTAATCAGAAACGGGTCTCTCACCCGGACCATTGGCGTTAAAATCTTGGCCCCATAATAAGAATTCTACGGCATGATACCCGGTGGTCACATCCGCCTCATCATCAGCTTGATTTTTCTTAACCAATACATCAGGGTTAATATCAACAGAAGCATCCTGGATAATACCTGCCTTCGGATTATCTTTCACATAATCAATGTACGCTTCGTTAAGCGGCCAGGCATTGATGAGGCCTTCAGGCCCTTCTTTACCATTATCATCTTTTCCATCGATGGGTCCTTCAGCAAAACGGAACACCTCGCTTTGACCATAGGGCACGCGGGTATCGAGCCAAGCGCTTTTAGCCGCGGTCAAGGCAGCATCTGACGGCGCCCCTAACAGCGCTTCAATCTTTACTTGCATGCCGGCGGCTGTATCCGACGCGTCTTGATAATTAAGATAGGCTACTTGAGCATAGCTCTGTGCAAATTTCTTCGTTAGATCAACTTTTGATTCTTCAGCCATTAATAGACCAGCAAATGCCAATAAGTTGATCAGAAAAAAAATAAAAACCTTTTTCATACACAACCTTTCTTTAATAATTATTTAGTTAATTGAAACCGGACAGGGACTTCTACGTTTGCCTCCACAGCTATAGCCCCTATTAAAGCCGATCTAAATTGCCATTTCTTAACCGCCTTGATGGCCGATTGATCCAACGATTGGAATCCCGAACTTTTTTTAATGCCAACTTGGGTTGGGAACCCTTCCTTGTTAACTGCTACGGTCAGCAGGACAACCCCTTCTTCACCACGGCGGCGGGCAGATTCGGGATATACGGGAGAGGGGTTTTTTAAATAATTAGGCACAACTGTTGAAACGGCCCCGCCTGCTGACTGAGCAGTCACGGCGTCCCTACCCTTTGCCTTCGACGCTAATTCTTCTTTCTTAATGACAGGCGCAACTGTTTGTTGTACGGCAAAATCAGATTTAGCTTCAACTGGTGCCTTTACAACCGTTGATTGATCAATCAGTTGCGAAGGCGACGCTAAAAGATTAACTTCAACACTGCCGTATCCGCGGTCAGTATCATACTGCGGCGGTTTGACAAAGGATGCTCCGGCAGCCATAAAAATCACCACGTGCAGTATTAAGGAAATAAGAAAACTCATTGGTCTATCATTCTTAAGAGAAACCCTATCAAACGCATCATTTGGATTCTTTCGAACAATAGCATCAATGAAGACGTTCATAATCAATTCTCTTTCGCTTTTGATAGCTTATTCTTAGTGCGGATAGATACCTTTGTAATTCCCAATTTCCTAACCTCATCAAGAATACTAATTGCTTTGCCAAAATACGCCTGATCATCGCCATTAATCAAGACCTTAACGTCTGATTGAGCCTCCTTAATCCGCTTCAAATGCTCAACCATTTCTTCAAGACCAAAGCGGGCCTGTCCAAGAAAGATATCACCCTTCTCGGTAATGGTGATCGTGATAGTATCTTTAGTTTCCTGTTCTTTGCTCGTCGAAGATGCCGGCAGGTTAACCGAAATGCCCTGATTCTTGACCATTGACATTGAAACCATCACAAAGGTCGCCAATAAAAAGAACACAATATCGATTAACGGAATAATCTCAATGCGTGCCCGCCGTTTAACTGTTGGTAATGGTATCCTCATACGCGATTTGACAACTTAACGATTAAAAGCTCAAGACAGGTTGCCGCATTCTCTATCTCATGACGGGCATCTTCCAAACGCGTGTTTAAATAATTAAACGGAATCAACGCAACAATCGCAATAAACAAACCAAAGGCGGTGGCAATCAACGCCTCCGAAATCCCGCCGGTAATAACCGATGGCGCCTCTAATTGACTATTACCTAATAAACCAAAAGCCCGGATCATACCCGTCACTGTCCCTAAAAGACCTAGCAACGGCGCGAGGGTAATAATCGTATCCAGCGTTGATAGCCCCTG
>CAZCHB010000187.1:0-4049 GCA_964498235.1 uncultured Planctomycetales bacterium | reverse complement strand
TTTGTTGACATCGCGAGACCAAGAGATTGACCCCCGTATTGGTCAAATGATGGGCATACACTATCTTCAAAAACCAGTTAACCGGGAAGTTTTTGTTAGCAAGGTTAAACAGATTTTAAAATAAGAAATCATGGGCGTACAACACCGTTTTATTTTATCCGTTGCGGTATCGGTATCTTTCCTAATCCACTCTTCAGCGGCTTTAGCTTTAGGCGAGTTTAAACAAAATAATCCTGATCATGGCAAACTTGCATTTGCTAAGAGTTATATTTCTGCGTTGAGTTATCTTAAGGCGATTAACGAAAGATGGGAAAAGAATTCTCCTAAAAAGGTCTTTATCGATAGTGATGTTACCCTAATGCGGGGGTATGTATCCTTTATTATCAAAGATAATATGGATTTGCGCATTGCTAAGAATTATTTAGCACCGTATCTTCAATCTAATAATTTATTGGTCCGAAAAACCGCTGATACCTTTATCACCGCGTGCATGACGGAAATTGCGATTAATGAAAAAGAGAAGCAGATTTGGGACCAGTGGTATGCTGTTAAGTCGAATAAGTTTGATACGAAGAATAATGAAAAAGCTTTTGTTAAGGCCCAGCAAGAATTAAGCGAGAAGCGCAAGACGTCTAGGAATGCTATTATTGAAGCAACAATGCTCTTAACGAGTGTTTTAAAAAGTGAGCGTAATCTGGACGAGAAGGGGCGTATCTTGGCATTAACGCGTAAAGAGCGCAAGGCCTTGCTTAATTATTTAGATGAAACTGGCCGTGATGTGCTTGATTGGGGGATTAAGCCTGGGCAAGATCATTGGCAGGCCTCTGTAGCGCTGATCCGGGAAGTACTTGAAGATCCTCTTTATACCACTCTAAATGAATAATATATTCGGGGCTCCTGAAGTGCGCGTGGTTGAAGCTTCCGCGGGAAGCGGCAAGACGTATGCTTTGGCGAAACGATATATCCAACTGCTGCTTGTAACCTCACGTCATAGTCCACTTTCGTTAAAACATATCCTAGCTATTACCTTTACAAATAAAGCCGCCGGCGAGATGAAGGCGCGTATTATTGATTATTTGAAGAAGATTGCCTTGGGTCAATTATCCCAAGTACAGGCGGATGATATTCTAAGGCCTTTAGGCTTAAGCCAAGAGACGGCGCGTCCTTTAGCGCAAGGGTTGATGGAAGAATTAATCCATCACTATCATTATTTTGGCGTTCAAACCATTGATGCCTTTATGAACACCTTATTGGCTGGCTGTGCGTTTAAGATTAATCTTTCGGCGCGATTTAAGATTAAACGTAATGCCATTGATTATCTGCAGTTAAGTTTAGATCAATTAATTGATGAGTCTGGCGGATGCAGGGATACCAAGCTTTTATTTGACCGTTTTATCAGACAGTATTTATTTTTGGAAAATCGCAGTGGGTGGTTTCCTAAGAAAGACCTGTTGTCAGTCTTAGTTGTTTTGTTCAACCAATATAATACCTACCAAAAACCGCTACTAACTTTTGGGTATGAAGACATTGATGTTTTTGCTTCCAAGAAAGATTTTTTAGAATTAATTAAACAGCTAAGAGTGCTGCTGCCAAAGGAAACAGATAAACGGTTTGTTGATGGTTTAGATAAATTTATCGAGGAACATCCAGTTAGTTTTGATATTGATAACGTCAGCCGCTATTTTTCAAGAGAAACGGTGCCGGTTAAAACGGGCGCGCCTGTTCCAAGCGGGTTAGGGGAGGTATGGCAGAAATGCACAGAGACCCTCAGGGATATTTGTTTGCAGGAGTCATATGCCGTTTTTAATCCTTATGTGCGTCTTTTTACAGCGGCGATGAATCATTTTGATGATTTACAGACTAAGGATGATGTTTTATTTTTACAGCAATTAAATAAGAAAACAGGTGATTTGTTTGATGATGGTCTGGTTACCGTAGAAGAGTTATATTACCGCCTAGCCACGCGTTATCATCATTATTTGATGGATGAGTTTCAGGATACCAGCATGCCGCAATGGCATAACCTGAATCTGATGGTAGAAGAAGCGTTGTCAACAGGTGGAACCTTGTTTTACGTCGGTGACAAGAAGCAGGCCATTTATTCTTTCCGCGGCGGGCAAAGTCAATTATTCAACCAACTTCAAGCCGAGTTTGCCTCATTTAATATTGTTAAAGAAACATTAGAAAGAAATTACCGTAGTCACAGGCAGATAGTCGAATTTAATAATTATATTTTTAGTTTAGAGAACATAGAACGTTTTATTCATACGCTTGAGGGTGAAGAGCGTTTTAAAGATAAGGATATTGTTTTTGACGCGGGCGATATGCTGAAAATTGATACTGTTTTTGGTTCAGCTAAACAGATTTCCCGGGATGACCTCCCGTATGGGGCTGTCCGGGTGCAGATTATTTCAGGCCGACGCAAGGAAGACCGTTTTAAACTGATCCGAGAGAAGACAATGGCGGCGCTTAAAGACGCGCTGACACGTTTTTCAAAACGCGATATCGCCATTTTAACCCGTAATAATGCTGAAGTTCAAATGGTGACAGAATGGCTGGTGCAGGTGTCGATTGCCGCACAGTCGGAACGTACCAGTGATATCAAGGCTCACCCATTGATTGGGGAGATTAGGTGCTTATTAGGTTTTCTTAATTCTCCTGTTGATAATATTGCCTTTGTCCAGTTCTTATCAGGTGATTTATTTCCAAAAGCTAGCGGTTTATCACAACAAGCGATTCAAGATTTTCTATTTTCCAGTCGATTTGTGAAATCGGTTCAAGGTGAGGTGTATTTCTATAAATTATTTAAAGAGGCGTACCCAGAGATTTGGCAAAAGTATTTTGAAGAGTTCTTGAATAAGGCGGGCGTTTACCCCTTATACGAATTAGCTGTCAGTATTTGTGGAGTTTTACAGTGTGTTCAACTGTTTCCCGAAGCGCAGAGTTTTGTTATGCATTTTTTGGAGTTGATTAAGCGCAAGGAGGAAGACCGCTGTGATTTGGAAACGTTCTTGACGTATTTTGATGATTTCGAAGATGAGAATCGGTTTGTTCCAAGCCCTAATCAGGATGCGGTGCGTGTTTTAACGGTACATAAATCAAAAGGCCTTGAGTTTGGCGCAGTTATTATTCCTTTTTTAGAAATGTCAATTAAGGTTGGCTCATCAGACCGCGACGGGGTATTTTCATTTACGTGGGATATGGAAGAGGGGGAGGGAGACAATCAGGGGATGCGGTTGGTGAGGATCAAGGAATCGTATACTCAATTTAGCGCTGAATTAAAAAAACGGTATATATATGAGTATAAGCAGGCATTCCTGTCTGAACTTAACAGTGTCTATGTGGCGTTGACTCGTGCCGTTTTGGAAATGCATATCTTAATTCCAGAACGCGTGGGTAATAGCATTAATCCGCTTCCGCATTTTATACCCGTTGAATATTTTCAGTGTGGTGAGTTTCATAAGCCAGTCAGATTTGAACATATTCCAGCCAAGTGTCATATCCTGCCGGTCATCGAACACCACGCATGGGTAGGCAATTTACAGGAGGAATTTTTAGGTGAATCGTCAGCCCAGCAAAGTGCAAGGCGTCAGGGTGAAATTATTCATTTTTGTTTAGCCCGATTAGGTGATTTATCATCAGCCAATGTAACAAAAGTTATTGCAGAGGCGGTTGCTATAACACAGCGCAAATACGGTAAGGGGATTGATGCCCAAGTCCTCATTGGGCAAATTAGTCATCTAATTGAAAAGCCGTCATGGCGTTCTTATTTTTATTTGTCAGAAGGGGTGGAAGTTAAGTGTGAACAAGAAATCGTTAACCGTTTCGGCGATACTAAGCGTCTTGATCGCGTTATTGTTAATAAGAATGAGGTTGTTGTCATCGATTTCAAGACTTCACGGATTGATGAAGCGGCGCATGCCAAACAGCTGGATGAGTATGTCAATTTGATCAAGCCGTTATACCATAAATATGCCGTTAAAGGGGCTTTGTTATATTTGGATGATCCAAGATGAGAAAAATAATTACATTTCCTTTTACTGATAATT
>CAZCHB010000186.1:0-4053 GCA_964498235.1 uncultured Planctomycetales bacterium | reverse complement strand
GGAATATACCTTATAAATTATATACGGCTATCAAGCACGACAGCCGCGTGGCCCAAGCTGTTCCTTATGCCGTTGGTGATAATTATCGAGGTTTCCGTATAGTCGCGACGATGCCTGAAGCGGTTGCTTCTTTAGGTGGCAAGCATGATTTCAAGGTTGAGGACGGCGGCCGTGTTTTTAATCCTTATGCTCATGAAGCAGTTATTGGTTCTTTTGCCGCTGATAAGACGGGGCTGACAATAGGGTCAGTCTTTAATGCGTATCACGGTGTTGTTTTTGAAGAAAAAATGAAACATCCTGATCAATTTACGGTGGTTGGTATTCTACAGCCGACTAATACCCCAGCAGACAGGGCGATATGGGTGCCGTTAGATTCTTTTTACCGCCTTTCAGGGCATGTTTTAAGAGGAGATGGCAGCGATTTTAGGGCGAAGAAAGGGGAAGGGATTATTGATGATCATAAGGAACTTTCTGCTGTGATGATTAAATTTAAAAGCCCCGCATTTGGGTTTGCCTTTGAACAGATGATTAACCGGCAGGGCAAGGCTGCGACCCTGGCTTGGCCTATTGAGAAGATCATGGCAGATTTCTTTAATAAGATAGGCTGGTTTTATCAGGTGCTGACGCTATTGGCATATTTGATTGCGGTGATTGCCTCAGGGGCGATACTGGCTGCAATTTATAATTCAATGAATGAGCGGCGGCGTGAATTTGCTATTCTTCGTGCCCTTGGCGCAGGACGCCGGCATGTATTTATGGTGGTTATAATGGAGTCGATGGTAATTGCCGCTATCGGCATAGTGATTGGTTTTTTTGTTTGTGCGGCAATACTGGTTTTTTCTGGTGGAATTATCCGCGCCGGTACTGGGATCGTCATTGATATTTTTCGTTTCCATCCTGTTTTTGTTGCCGCGCCTTGTGCGATTATTGTCTTGGGTTTCTTTTCCGGCATTGTCCCGGCGATGAAAATGTATAAACAGGATGTGGTGTCTAATTTAGGGCCAATCACATGATAATCATTGCAGGAGGGTAAAATGACAAAAATAGTGGTTGCGTTATTGTTGGCTGCCAGTTTATTATCTAATGTCCATGCGCAGGAATATCATCATGAACACCAAGCGCCGCATAAGGGAACCTTGATTGTTTTGTGCAAAGAATTCGCTCATGTTGAACTGGTTTTAGACAAAATTTCCGGCCTTTTGACGGCGTATATCTTAGATGGTGAAGCGGAAACTGCGGTGGCTCTGCCTCAGGAAGATATTTTGTTGGCCGTAAAGCTTAAGAATGGGAAATCTTCTTTTAATGTGACTTTGCACGCCGTAGAAAATCCTTTGACAGGAGAAATGGTGGGGCATGCCTCGCAGTTTCAAGCAGAGGTGCCGGCGTTAAAAGAAACGGATTCATTTAGCGGAGAAATAAAGGCAATAACTATTAAAGAGATAGATTTTGACCATGTCACATTTGATTTTCCTGAGGGTAATGAACATGAATAAAGTCATCCTCTTGGCGGGTTGGTGTCTTTCTGTTCTAACTATGATAGTCTTTTCTGTTTCTCCTGCGTGGACTAGTACTGTTTCCCGCGGGGCTCTTCCTTTAACAGCTGTTTATAATAAGACTGTTTATGAACTTGTCTCTTTTGAACGGCTTTTTTTTAATTATCAGCCGCCTGTTGATGTAGAGCATCCTGATGGAAACGTGACAAAAGCTGCGAAAGCGCCAAAAGCTATTCCGCCTGAAATCAAGGCGCTTAATGGCAAGAAGGTTGCTATTAAAGGTTTTGTGATCCCGCTGACAAATTCAGGTAATAGCTTTAGTGAATTCCTTTTTGCGGATGCCTTTGTCAGCTGCCTGTTTTGCCAAATGTTAGGGTATGACCAATGGATTATGGCAACGGTCATAGGTGCCAAAGGCGTTAAGATTGCTGATGAACAGCTTGAAGAACCTGCGATAATATACGGTACTTTTGAGGTAGGAGAAGAATTTCAAGACGGGCATTTTACGACACTTTATCGTATGAAGGTTGACGGGGTAAAATTGACCTCTAAACGGCTATTTGGATTATTCTAAGGCTATGAATGAATTAATTATCATCCAAGATTTATCCATTGTGATGGTGGTCAGCGCCATCTCCGTCGTGCTTTGCCGTCTCCTGCATCTGCCCATCGTTTTGGGGTACATATTAGCGGGGCTTCTTGTCGGCCCGCACACGCCGCCTTATTCTTTTGTTAAGGATATTCATGGCATTCATACCTTATCAACACTTGGTGTTATTTTTTTAATGTTTACCATCGGTCTTGAGTTTAATTTGTCAAAACTGGCCAAGGTTGGAATAACGGCTATATTGACGGCGGTTCTGGAAATCACTTTTATGATCTGTGTAGGCTTCGGTCTTGGCAAGGCGTTTCAGTGGTCATCAATGGATAGTCTTTTCTTAGGAGCCATCCTGGCCATCTCTAGTACCACTATTATTGCTAAGATTTTATTAGAAACAAAGAAGCAGAATGAAAAGTTTGCCCAGTTTATTTTGGGAATATTGATCATTGAAGACCTGCTGGCCATTGTCATTATTGCTGTCCTTTCCGGGATTGCAGTGACGGGGTCGCTTGATATTGGCAATATCAGCTGGGCCATGATTAAGGTGTCCATGTTTGTGATGGCGGTGCTGGTTGGCGGGGCATTTTTGGTGCCGCGCATCCTTACGCGGATCAGCCAGTTTCAGTCATCTGAGATGATGATTATCATAGTGTTGGGTTTTTGTTTGGGTGTTTCTTTATTTGCCGTCAAGTTTGGTTTTTCCGCGGCCTTGGGTGCGTTCCTGATCGGCGCTATCATTGCTGAGACTAAACAATCCCATGCGATTGTCATTAAGATGGAGTCTATCCGGGACATGTTTACGGCTATCTTCTTCGTCTCCGTTGGCATGTTGATTGATCCAGCTTTATTAGCGGCACATTGGATTCCGGTCTTGATCATTGTTGCGCTAACGATCATAGGAAAGGTCTTTGCCTGTTCGTTAGCGGTATTCTTGGCGGGAAACAAGTCGGATACGGCGTTAAAGGTGGGCTTGGGGCTTGCTCAAATCGGGGAGTTTTCTTTTATTATTGCCCAATTAGGCCAAACGGCTCAGGTGACAAGCTCATTCCCGTATCCGGTAGCGGTGTGCGTTTGCGCGTTAACGACGATTACTACGCCGTTCTTAATGAATCATTCCGAGGCAATTACCGGCTTTATCAAACGGTTAGTGCCTGCGCCAATCGCGACGGTCGCGCACACCTATACGCCATGGGTGGCAAAGATATCTCAGGGGGGGATAAATATTGATGGGCGTTCGCTGGTATTAAAGGGACTATTGCGGCGGCTGCCCTTGCTTATCTTTTATATTGGCGGTCTTTGTTCAATTTATTGGGCTGGGGTCAAGTTTCGTGCGGACATGGCTTTTCCCGACGGCTTATATTGGAGCTTTGTTATGGTTTGCATGTTCCCGTTCTTGATCGGATGTGCATACACGGCGGATAAGATTATTTGGGAAGATTTATTTCTAAATTTGATTAAGGCTAAGAATATTGTTTCTGACGCAAAGAATGCCGGATCAATCCTGCATAATGCCTTTAGGTTCTTAGCATCGCTGTTGATGGGGCTGGTTTTTATCATTATTGTTTCGTTTTTTGTGCCGCATTTGCCGGTGACAGCCGCGATTGTTATTGTGTTGTTGACCTCGAGTATATTTTTATGGCGTTCCATACGCCAAACGCATGAACATTTTGAAGGTATTTTCTTAAGCATATTTGAGCGCACTCAAACAGCCGACAAGGAGCAGTCTAAAGAATTCCGTAAACAGTTTGTTGAACTGATGAGCAACGAAGATTCCCTTGAGTTTGAAACGCAGGATATTGTGCTGCCTCATTATGAATGTGCGATTAATGCAAGTATTGTAGAGCTTAATTTACGGGCCAAGACAGGGGCAAGTATTGTGGCGATTTACAGGGATACGCAGTCCATCGCAAATCCCTCAGCTCAAACAACGTTATTGCCCGGAGATGTTTTATTAATCAT
>CAZCHB010000185.1:0-4080 GCA_964498235.1 uncultured Planctomycetales bacterium | reverse complement strand
AGATATTAAACGCATTGATATTGCCGCAGCTGGTATTGTTTCTAGAATTTCTCCCGGACAATTTGTAATGGTAACGCCGATACTGGGTGTTCATGCGGTTGCGTTAACGGTTGTTGATGTTGATGATCGCAAAGATAGTTTATCATTTATCGTGCACGAAATCGGCTCTGCCACGCGGGTTTTAGGAAATCTGCCTATTGGCGGGGTTGTTGAGAAGATTGTCGGTCCTTTAGGCCGGCCTGCGGTTATCGATAAATATGGTCTAGTGATTTGTGTGGCAACAGGCATTGGCGCCGCGCAAATTCTGCCGATTTGCCGGGCGCTTAAGAAGAAGGGTAATAAGGTGATTGGAATTATTGGCGCAAAATCAAAGAAAGTATTGATGTTAGAATCCCAGATGAGGGTTGTCTGCGACGATTTGTTTATTACGACTAATGATGGGTCATACGAACGAAAGGGATTAGCCACAAGTGTTCTCGGTGAGCTTTTAAATAAGTATAAAGTTAATGCTATTTATGCTATTGGATCGGTTGATATGATGCAGGCTGCGGCTGGGATGGCGGCGAAAAAAGAAATTCCAATTAGGGTTACGTTAAATCCGTATATGACAAATGGTTTAGGTATTTGCGGATCATGCAGGGTTGTTGCTGGCGGAAGGTTCCAGTTAGCATGTACTGATGGTCCTGAGTTTGACGGGCATACGGTTGATTTTAATGATTTGATTAAACGGGATCAGGCCTGCCTGTCCGGTAGGCAGGCCAATAAGGAGAAGGTATGGGACAGACAAAGCCGCCCATCCAGCCCCAGAACAGAAGGATTACCAACCTTCATGAAGTCGTTTTGGGGTATGGTAAAAAAGAAAACTTAGAAGAGTCCCGTCGATGTCCGCAATGCGCAGAGCCTTCCTGTGTTAATGGTGAGCGTAAAAGCTGTTCGCTGGGGGTTGATATTCCGGGTTTTATCCGTTTATTGCGCGAAGATGATACAACAGGCGCTTTAGAGCGTATCCGCCGCCAGAATCCATTTCCAGCTATTTGCGGACGCATTTGCCCAGCTCCCTGTGAAACCGCGTGTATTTTTAATGATGAAGGCGCGCCTATTGCGATCAGATCGTTGGAGCGCTACGCCTCAGATTTTGGTAAACCTAAGGGTCAAAAAGAAAAAGTTACTTTTCGTCAGGTTGGAATTAAGGTTGCTATTGTTGGTTCTGGTCCCTCTGGGATGAGTGCCGCTTATTATTTAGCCAAGGAAGGTTTTAGTGTAACAGTATTTGAAGCGATGGGTGAACTGGGAGGGATGTTGCGTTATGGTATTCCCGAATTTCGTCTGCCCCAGAAAATATTAGACGAACAGTTAGCTGAATTAGAATCATTAGGCGTGAAGTTTCAAACTGACAGCTTAGTCTCAAGCACGGTTTCAATTTTGGATATTTTTGTGCAAGGTCATGCTGCAGTACTCTTGGCAGTCGGAGCTGGTTTGCCGGAATTTACTGATTTTCCCGGTAATAATTTCGGCGGGGTATATTATGCTGAAGAATTCTTAATGCGGGCGCAGAGTTTAAATAAGACTAAGATTGGCGATAATGCTAAAAGATTATTGCAGGGAACAACGACAGCAATCTTAGGGTGTGGTTATGCAGCTTTTGACGCGGCGCAGTTTGCTATACGTTTGGGACAGGAGGTGCACATTATTTTTGGCGGTCTTGAAGAGGAAATGGGTGTACATGCGGATGATGTGCGGGCGGCTCTTGACGAAGGGGTTAAACTGCATGTGCCTGTTGATCCGTTATCAATTGAAGCTGATGATCAGGGTTTTGCGAAATCAATTGTTTGCCAAAAAATGGATGTGATTGAAGAAAATGGAAAACTTCGCTTAGAGCCTTCCGCTGATGGTCAAATCAGCATTGAAGCCCAGACCGTAATCTTATCGAACGGTACACGGCCTAATCCTTTTATCGGAAAACATCTGCCCCAGCTGCAATGGAAGATTGGCGGAGGCATTGTTGTTGATCCGGTTACAGGTTTAACAAACGTAGAGAAAGTATTTGCTGCTGGTAATGCCGTCACTGGGGCGGGTCCAGTTGTTGATGCGATCGCCAATGGCCGCAGCGCGGCCCAACACATGATTGAATTTTTAAAGAAATGAATGTTGCCGATATCATAGATAAAAAGAAGCGTGGCGAAAAGATTACCATGCTGACGGCTTACGATTACCCTACGGCCCATCTTTTAGATCAGGTGGGGATAGATGTGGTATTAGTCGGTGATTCGCTGGCCAATGTCGTTTTGGGACTTGATTCAACGACGGAAGTCGGTATGGTGGAAATGCTCCATCATGCCAAGGCTGTATCCCGTGCGGTTAAAAATGCCTTGGTTGTCGGCGATATGCCTTTTGAGGCGTATCAAGTGGACAGCCATAAGGCTGTGGCTAATGCTAAATTATTTATTGATGAAGCTAATTGCGGCGCGGTTAAATTAGAATGGTTTAATGATTGTGCCGCCGTCGCGTCAGCTATTGTTAAAGCGGGTGTTCCCCTTGTGGGTCACGTGGGACTAACACCGCAAACAGCAGCAGCAAAGGGCGGGATGAAGGTGCAAGGCAAGGATGCGGCATCCGCTAGAAAGATTATTGCTGATGCTAAAACGCTAGAAGAATCCGGGTGCTTTTGTCTTGTGCTGGAATGTATCCCTCAAGAATTAGCCGGGATAATCACGGCAGAATTAAAGATTCCCACAATCGGCATCGGAGCAGGCCCGTATTGCGACGGGCAAGTTTTAGTCACCCATGATCTATTAGGATTATTTGATCGCTATCAGCCTAAATTTACTAAAAAATATTTAGATCTTGCTCCGCTCATGGTTAAGGCCTTTAGCGAATACAAGCATGACGTAGAGCGAGGTAAATTTCCCGACGAAACCCATTCTTTCCACATGCCTGCAAATGAGTTAGAAAAGTTAAACTAGTGCGGTACTATGAATTTGATTTTACTTTTTGATGAAGATTTTATTTCCCTAGACCGGGTTAAACTTTCTGACTACCGCAAAGATCATATCAGCTCAATCCTAAAGGCAAAAGTTAATGATGCGTTGACTGTCGGTAAGTGTGATGGCCTAATGGGAGTGGGTATTGTTAAAAGCATCGCTGATGATGTTATTCTTGATGTGACCCTAACCCAAAAGCCGCCTCAAGCGCTGCCGCTGACATTGATTTTAGCGTTGCCAAGACCTCATGTCCTGAAACGCACCTTGCTTGCGGCCGCATCATTTGGCATCAAGAAAATCATTATCCTTAACTTTAACCGCGTTGAAAAAAGCCTTTGGAATTCTTCATCATTAAAGCCAGAAAGCATTAAGCAGCAATTAGTCCTTGGTTTGGAGCAGGCTAAAGATACCCTCATGCCAGAGGTGATTATCAAACGCAGTTTTAAGGCTTTTGTTGAAATAGACCTGCCTATTTTAATAAAGCGAAGCACTGCCTTTGTTGCACACCCACAACCAGGTGCGGCAATGTCCCGTAGTCTTCAAGGTCACATTACCCTTATTATAGGCCCTGAGGGGGGCATTATTGATCATGAGCTTCAAGCATTGACTGCTTTAGGTATACAACAAATTTACCTAGGCCCACGTATTCTCCGCGTTGAAACCGTCCTTCCATATCTCCTTGGTTTGCTGCATTAGTTTAAGAGAATTTCTCCAAATCTACCGAGGCTGATTGAAGAAACCGTTTCCTAGAAACAGCTATTTTCCCCTTGATTTGCACAGATTGGATTATCGAATTGTTATGTGCTATGGTTTAGTGAGGGCAGGGCAAGGCAGTAAAAAAAGATGGTAGGATTAGCGGGGCAATGAGGCAAGAATGGAGAGGCTATGAAAACACATTTAAAATGTTTAGTAGCTGTAGTGGTGGTCAGTGGGTGTCTGTTATCAACCCCTGCATTGGCATTAAAAATAAATTTAGTCTACGCGACCTCAGTTACATCTAATGCTAATTCAGCGCAAATCCAAGCAGCAGTGAATAAGGCGGCTAAAACATATGAAAGTCTTTATTCAGATCCTATCACGGTTAATTTTCAGGTTGGGT
>CAZCHB010000184.1:3643-4083 GCA_964498235.1 uncultured Planctomycetales bacterium | reverse complement strand
TTTGGTTAGCATCTATTCTTGGTGGGATTGGTTTCTTGGTTTTTAAAGCCATTGAATATAACATAGATTTTAAAGAAGGTCTTTTCCCATCCACAAATACCTTTATGGCTATATATTTTACGTTGACGGGGCTTCACGCAATCCATATCATCGGCGGCTTGGTCGTGAATGCGTATTTGCTGGGGCCGGGGGGAAAGATGCATAAAGAGGATCCGCGTCGTTATGAGCATCGTATAGAAATTGCCGGCATTTACTGGCATTTTGTGGATTTATTGTGGTTAATCTTATTGTTTCCTGTTCTTTACTTGTTGTAGCTTTATTTATATTTTTTGATTGGCTGGCTGAAAGGATATTATGAGCAATAATCCACAAGAAGTAACAAAGATGGTTGGTATCTATAAGAAGCTTTTTCTTCTTTTAGCAGTTGTTACGGCATTAGG
>CAZCHB010000184.1:0-3633 GCA_964498235.1 uncultured Planctomycetales bacterium | reverse complement strand
TGTTGCCATTGCCTATTTGCGCATGCCGTTTTGGGCAGCTTTACTGCTGGCGCTCATTATAATGGCCGTAAAATCAAAGGTTGTCATAGATTCATTCAAACATTTGATTGCTGGACGTAATTCAATTTTGATATTATTTGGATTAACAGTAATTTTTTTCATCGCTGTTGTATTGCTTCCGTTACTAAATCATGAGGGGCAAATAAAAGGCACGGTGGATACCTCAAAGGAAATACAGGCACAAGAGAAACCGATGGAGGTAAAACACCATGGGCATTAAAAATATACATATTGCTTTAATTATTGTTTCAACCATTTTGGCAGGAATATTTGGCATGTGGGGATTGAACCATAATTTTAAAGGTTTGGGTTACGCATCTTTAGCAGCTTCTTTTGCTCTATTATTATATGGTGTTTATTTTTTCAAAAAGGTTAAAATGTTATGATTTGCGCTGTGTGTTTTGGGGATCCGCTGTCACCAATGACTCAAGGTTATAATTTAGGGGTATTAACCCTTTTAGGTGTTATTGGATTAATGTTGCTTGTTTTTGCTTTGTTTTTTATTAATATTTATAAACGTGGTAGGAGAACACCAATATGTTAGCTTTGCCGCCGATTGCATCAGCTCATGGATATGAGATAGACCAGATGATCTATATTGTACATGGGCTGATGTTTGTTCTTTTTGCTGGGTGGGGTATTTTCTTTATTGTGTCGTTGATTAAGTTTAACCGGCACGTCAATCCAAAAGCTAATTATGTGGGTGTAAAAAGCCATTTATCAAGTGTCTTAGAGGTGGCTGTTGTTATTGCTGAAGTAATTTTGCTGATTTGCTTTTCAATTCCTTTTTGGTCTAAGCAAATTAACACTTTCCCAGACAGGCCTGACACCTTAGAAGTCCGTGTTATCGCCGAACAATTTGCATGGAATGTGCATTACCCAGGCAAGGATGGTAAATTCGGCAAAACATCTATTAAGCTGATGAACCAGCAAAGTAATCCCATTGGACTTGATCTGGAAGATAAAAATGCCAAAGATGATATCACGATGATAAATCAATTGCATGTTCCAGTTGGGCGTCCATTGGTGGTGCATCTGTCCACAAAAGATGTTATCCATAGTTTTGCTCTTCCTATCATGCGTGTTAAGCAGGATGTTTTACCCGGCATGGCGATCAAGACATGGTTTACACCGACGAAGACTGGTAAATCGGAAATTGTGTGTGCTCAGCTTTGTGGGATTGGTCATTATAACATGAGAGGATTTTTGACTGTTCATTCAGAAAAAGATTATGAAGAATGGCTGGCTAAACAAACACCTGCTGGCGGTGCTGGTGATTCTTCAGGTGATTCATTCTGGAATTAATTTTAAGGTGAGTAAATGAATATTTTTATTTCGCATATTTTTTTGAGGCGCCTGGCAAAATTCTTAAGCGCCTCAACGCTTTTTTTGATTTTTCTTGGAGGACTGGTTAAAAGCACCGAGTCCGGGCTTTCCGTACCTGATTGGCCAACCACCTATGGTCACTTTATGTTTGCTTTTCCCATAGACCAAATGGTCGGAGGGATTAAGTATGAACATTCGCATCGAATGGTTGCTTCCTTTGTTGGTTTACTAGCCTTAATTTTATGCTTGTTATTATTGAAATCAAATCAGCCTTCTTGGATCAAGCGCCTGAGTATTTGGGCGGTGATCATGGTTGTTTTGCAAGGTGTATTAGGCGGTCTAACTGTTAAATTCTTCTTGCCTGTTTGGTTATCCAGTTTACATGGTGTCTTAGCGCAGACATTTTTTTTGATTACAATTTTAATGGCATACGGCTTATCCATTGAACGCGGCATCCGCAGTGCCTCAAGCAAAGAAGAATTTGACGGAAAGTTTATCCGTTTTGCCGTTATTTTATTGATAATGGTATTTGTGCAGTTAATTTTAGGAAATTTAATGCGCCATACAGAATCAGGGCTTGCAATTCCTGATTTTCCAACCATGGGCGGACAAATGATACCAACCATGAATCAGGCCATGCTTAATTGGATTAACGCCTGGCGGTTTGAACATAATTTAGAACCGGTTAAAATGGGTCAGGTTCATATTCATTTAACTCATCGGGTTTGGGCGGTGCTCATTTTATTTAAATTAATATTTATTAATCAGTGGGCGTATAAGCGACTTTTTACAAATCAATTGGTCATGAAAACACTTTTTTGGTTAAACATGGCTGTTTTTATGCAGATTCTTTTAGGAATTGCGGCAGTTGTTTCTGGAAAAGAAGTTATTACTACCACATTACATGTTGTTACTGGTGCGGCTGTTCTTGCTTTGAACTTTCTTCTTATTTTACGTTCATCTCCTATTAAATGGGTTGACTACAAATCTGTTACGGCAAAAAAATGAACCATCATAAACTAAATGCTTTTATTGAGATGACTAAGCCTAGTATTAATGCCTTAGTCTTAGTTACGACTGTTTTGGGTTTTTATTTTGCCCAACGTAGTTTTAAGAACATGGATATCTTAGCCTGGACGTTGATTGGCACTGCTTTAAGCTGTGCTGGCGCGGCTGTGCTTAATCAATACCTTGAACGTGATTCTGATGCGCTGATGAATAGGACAAAGAATCGTCCTTTACCAAGAGGTGTCATTGCTCCTCACGAAGCCTTAGGTTTTGGTATAATTCTTATTTTATCAGGGGTCGCTTTTTTATGTTGGAAGGTTAATTTACTGACAGCTTTTTTAAGTTTGTTGACCTGTTTTCTTTATGTGTTAGTTTATACCCCAATGAAGAAAATGACATGGATCAATACAACTATAGGAGCCATTCCAGGCGCGATCCCGCCGTTGGGTGGATGGGCGGCAGCAACGAATAGCCTGGATTTAGGCGGGTGGGCTTTGTTCTTAATTTTGTTTGCCTGGCAGCATCCGCATTTTTACGCCATTGCTTGGATGTGCAAAGAAGACTATAAGAAAGCCGGATACAAAATGCTTTCAGTCGTCTACCCTGATGGCCGTATGACATTTTCTCAAATTATGGCTTTTACATTTGCCTTGATTGGATTTTCAGTCCTTCCTGCGATGATAGGTTTATCTGGAAAGCTTTATTTTTGGGGTGCTTTGGCCATTGGCGCAATCCCATTGTATTACGGATGGCTTTTTTGTCAGGAGCAATCAAACTTAAATGCCCGTAAAGTCTTATTAGCTTCAGTTGTTTATCTTCCATTACTGCTTGGCGTGATCCTTATTGATTCGTGTCTTCGATATGCTATTCTCTAAACGGTTTATCATCACTCAGATTTTATTTATTTTGACCGCGGTAATCTTGCTTGTTATGTATTTAAAACAGCCGAAACATCCGCCGATTCCAGTGTATGGCCATGTTGCTGACTTTAAACTGACTGATCAAAACGCAAAAGAGCGTACATTAGCGGATTTTAAAGGTAAGGTGTGGGTGGCGGATTTTATTTTTACCGCCTGCAGCGGCATATGCCCGACGATGAGTAAAAATATGATGGATTTGCATAATGCCTTTGCCCATCTTCCTGATGTCCGCATGGTTTCTATTTCAGTTAATCCTGAAAATGACACGCCGACAGCAATGAATAATTATGCTAAGAAATACAAAGCCCAAGGCGATAAG
>CAZCHB010000183.1:0-4088 GCA_964498235.1 uncultured Planctomycetales bacterium | reverse complement strand
GGGACGGAACTACACCTTACGTTCCCAAGCCCATGCGGATTGTATGATTGTTTCTAAACTGCGCTGAGGAACCCACCCTAAAACCTTTTTAGCTTTAGCATGGGAAGCGACTAATTTGGCTGGATCGCCGGGGCGTCGCGGTGCAATCTTGACCTTAACCTTTTTACCAGTCACCTGTTCAACAACGTTAATGATTTCCTTAACTGAATACCCTGAACCACTACCTAGATTAAACTTTTCATTCTTAATTCCCTTATCCAAGGCTTTGATCGCCAAGAAATGGCCTTCACATAAATCCTGGACATGGATATAATCGCGGATACAGGTGCCGTCTTTGGTAGGATAATCAGTTCCGAATAAGGTAAATTCTTTAAGTTCACCTTTGATATTCTTTAATATATTAGGAATTAAATGGGTCTCCGGCTGGTGACATTCGCCGATATGTCCCAATTCATGGGCACCGGCCGCATTAAAATACCTTAAAGCTATAAAAGCAAATTTATTGTTTGAGGCTGAGTAGTCATTTAGAACTTGTTCAAACATGAGCTTGGTATGGCCATAGGGATTAACAGGCTTTAATTCTGAATCTTCACTGATCGGGATCCGTTTAGGATTTCCATAAACGGCGGCCGTTGAGGAAAATATTAATTTTGTCACACCTGTTTGGTCAATGGCTTTAATTAAATTAATTGCCCCGATGACATTGCTTTCATAATACTTGACAGGCAGAACAGCCGATTCAGGAGCTATGATTAATCCGGCAAAGAACATAACTAAATCATATTTTTTCTTTTTAAGCGCGCCATAAATATCATTGTAATTCCTTAAGTCACCTTTAATCTTAGTTACTTTAGGAAGAAGCCCTTTATGTTTGGCATAAGAATTATCAAAAACATCGACACTATAACCCTTATCAAAGAGCATTTGCGTCATATGTGACCCAATATAACCAGCGCCGCCGACAACTAAAACTTTCTTTATCGCCATGATATCAACCTTTTATTTTCTTTCGTAATCGTCTTGGATACGGATGATATCATCCTCACCTAAATATTCACCGCAAGCGACTTCGATGATTACTAATTGCACCTTGCCTGTATTACATAAACGATGCACCGCGCCAAGCGGGACATCAACGACAACGCCTGCATTAACAGGGATTTCCTTGTTATCAACAAGAGCCACGCCCACACCCGCCACCACAATCCATTTTTCAGAGCGGTGCTGGTGTTTTTGTAAACTAAGGCGGGAATTAGGGTTAACTTCAATTCTTTTAACCCAAACGCCTGATTCTTGGTGGAATTTGTGGTATTTGCCCCATGGGCGTGTTGTTATTTCGTTAACTGTATTATTCATCATAAAACCTCTCTAAAATGTTTAGCCGCTTAATTGTGGTGAAAGTATACAATATTATTCTGTAAATACACAATAATTTTTATCTCTCGCGGACCAATCAAATAAAGCTTAGTAAGGAAATAATGATTGGGCAAGCAGACTTTTATAAACAAGCATGGCTTGTATTATATAAAAACAGATAATAGTACAAGTAAAATAAAACTTCCAAATCTTCGTATTAAATTGTTTAAGCGCCTGATAAGTAATAGCAATAATGTAGGTTACGGCAACAATTTCCAGCGGCGTAAGGAAAATAAAATACCGGCTATTAAGCACCATGCCCTGCTGGGATGGAATTTCTTTAAACTTAAGATAAATAAGCAATAACAAAGAAAATGATAAAAATGCAATTGCCAAGCAAGTTAAACTGCGATATGTTTGCCGAAAAGCATCTTTTATTCGATACGTACCTTGCAATTTAAAGAGCACACCAGTGAGGAACGTTAAAAGAAGCAGACGGCTCAATGAAAACGCATCGTTAATTAAGCCTAAGGGATTAACAACCTTGTAAGGAAAATAGACATGATGATTGAAAGCCCTGAACATATAAAAACCTAAAATAATCACCGGCAGAACTAACGCTAATAGCAATGATTTATACTTTTTTTCTCCATTAAAGAATATTAAGAGCACTGCAATGAAAATTTGTCCAATACTCAATACGGATGTTAATGCCAATAAACAATGAACGCCGCTTAAAACGGCCCCTTTTTTCGATATTCCTGATTCCAAAATTCTCAAAATAACTAATAATTGGACCACCGTTAAAAAAAACCATAAGGCGTAAGGCCTTGCCTCCGGCATATAAGACAACACCATCAAGGAACTCAAGGAGGTAAAGACGGATAATAAACCCGTGATCAATGAAAATCTAAATAGGAAATAACGAAAAATAAGCGCAATCGCACAAGAAAATAAAACAACCGAAAGCAGTCTTAGTACAAATTGCGAATAGGGATGAAATATCCTCCCATCCTTTTGGTCCTTCCAGTCATAAGGAAGATGATAATTAAACATTGAAAGGAATGCTTTCTGGATCAAATAATATAACGGAGTGTTATTTCCTTCAATCAAATCGCCGCTGATAATAGCGCCGTAGGAGCTTTTCTGAATACTATAAACTTGAGTATACAGCTCGTCATTCCATAATGCTTTCTTTGAGGATAACCAGGAACCTAGGAAAGCGCATAAAATAAAAACAACCGCAACCCATAAATTTTTAATTGTCAGCATTGTCATTGTATTAATTAATAGATTAATATCCCAACTCGGATTGACTGTTTATTTTTAACAAGCAAAAGCATAAGTAATGCCTGCCTATAACCCGCATTAAGCTGTTGAATTAATTCATCCTGAGGCTGCGCAGATAGAGTGTCTTTAATAATAGGGAGGTAAACCCTATTAGACGATAAAATAAAGGACAACGAATCTTTCATGTCCAAGTCCAGCGCCTTTTTAAGAAAATGCGCCGTATTCTCAAAATTGCCCATTTCAAGATTTATCGACGCTAAGTTAAAATAAAACCAGAAAAAGTCAGGATTCTTATTAATGGCTTGCTCGTAGCGCCTTACCGCTTCTTTTAAATCTCCCCTTTGATACGCGCAATAACCTAATAAACCCAGAATTTCAGAAATTGTTCCTTTAAATTGCTGATTGACCCTTAAAAAATATGTTTCATAAATTCTTAATCTATTCTTATCTTTAACATCCGAAAGATATTTAAATGTTTCTGGACGAAGCCTATCCAACGCTCTTAATTCAATTGAAGGCCAATCTGATAAAGTTAATTTAATAACGAAAATAAATAAAACCAGTGACGAGGCCGCAAGCAAGATATGCCCCGCAATACGGACTAATGGCTTATTGATCATGTTATTTCTTAAGGAATAATTGAAGACGTTGAGATAATTTGAATAAATCTTGTTTTGTATGAACTGATGAAACAAAAAAAGTTTCTAAATTAGCTGGCGGCCAGTATATACCTTCCCTAAGCAGTAAATGAAAGATATTTCCATACAACTTATCCATCGCCGCGGCTTGGGCGTCCGCATAATTATTGACTGGATCCTTGCTAAAGCGAATACAGATCATGCTTTTATAATTAACTAAACGAGCAGGAATTGATGATTTAATAAAATTTTCGTTCGTGCATTTTACAAAATCATCGGAAGAATTATTTAGCTGTTGATAAACGCGCGAAGTTAAATTCTTTAATACGGCTAATCCTGCGCGCATGACCAACGGGTTGCCAGAGAATGTCCCAGCTTGGTAGACATTGCCTACCGGAGCTAAGTGCTTCATGATATCCGCCCGTCCCCCGTATGCTCCAACGGGATATCCCCCGCCAATTATTTTGCCTAAGCTAGTCAGATCCGGGGTGATACCAAAATCAGCTTGGGCTCCGCCTAAGTTAGACCGAAATCCCGTCATGACTTCATCAAAGATAAGGACAATGCCATATTTTTTCGTCACGGCGCGCAATGTTTTTAAGAATGAAAGGCTTGGCACAATCAATCCCATATTCCCGGCAACTGGTTCAATAATAACACAGGCAATATCTTTCCAATGGCGCTCAATGACAATACTTAACGCGTTGACGTCGTTGTAAGGAATACTAAGCGTATTTTGCACATGACTTTTAGGAATACCACTACTTGAGGATGAAGGTAAACTAGCGACGCCGGAACCCGCCG
>CAZCHB010000182.1:1878-4094 GCA_964498235.1 uncultured Planctomycetales bacterium | reverse complement strand
AAAAGCGATCAAACAAATTCCTTATTTAATTATGATGAAGTTGGAAATATTTTATCTTTAAACACGTCCCAGCTTCTTTTAACGACAATTTATGCTGATACTGCGGCGCCAAGCAAGCCTCTTGGATTAACGGCAACAGTTGTTTCTTCAAAACAAATTAATCTAAGATGGAGCCCTTCTTTAGATAATGTCGGTGTATTTGGATACATCATTTATCGCAATGGGTTTCGAGTGGCGACAACATCTTTAAATGTTTTTTCTGATCAGCATTTGCTTCCGCTTAAAACGTATTCGTACACAGTCAAATCAATAGATGCTGTTGGCAATGCGTCAATTGTTTCCAATATAGCAACAGTGACAACGCCATGAGGATCGATATGATAAACATGTTTAAGATATCTTTTTTTTCAACAACTGGATTATTTGTATTTGTGTTGTTATTGACAATGACGGCACATGCACAAGTTTCTCCCGAAGGCTGGATGCGGGTAACCGGATCTAAAGTAACTCCTGAAGATGCCAGTAAATATTATACTTCTAAAGCATCGTATAAACCTGCTGACACGGTCTTTAGTGCCCTGCGAAGCGCTTCTTCTGTGTTGTCTTTTGATGAGATCGCAAACTTGGCGAAAGCTTTAAATAATGACCCAAAGCTGATTAATGATTTTGTCAGTAATAACATTGATTACGTCCCATATTTTGGTGCTAAAAAGAGTCCACAAATAACTTTAATTGATAGAAGCGGCAATGATTTTGATCAAGCCGTTTTTATGGTGGCATTACTCAGAAAGAGCGGCTATGCGGCATCGTTAATGTATGGACTAATGGATATGCCTAGAGTGGGCCTTGCGAATTGGCTGGGTGTTGATGCTTCTTGGCCCGTTATTACTTTTGTTTTAGCAAATGCAGGCATTCCTTTTGGTTCAACAAATTTAATTAACGATACATTGCAAGTGACACGTGTGTTTGTAAAAGCTACGGTTGGTGGTGTGGAGTATGTTTTTGATCCAGCATACAAGCAGTATGATATTAAAACAAAGATTAATCTGGCGGCTTCGATGGGGTATAACCGTGCTAATCTTTTGAATTCGGTGAATTCAGGGGCAACAATTTCTGCTGATTATATTCAAAATCTTAATGAAACAGGATTGCGAAATCAATTAAAGGCGTATTCGAATAATCTAATAACTACAATCCGTAATCAGTACCCAAATGCTGATGTGAAAGAAATCATCGGTGGACGTTCTATTCATAAAACGCAGTTAGTAAATTTACAAACAGTATTATCTTTTCCAACTTTGAATGTGATTGCTTGGAATGATGTTCCATCCCAATTCGTTACAACAGTACGGATACAACATAAAGGTATTGATAAGACTTTTCTAACGACCGAAATAACAGGAAAACGATTGACGATTACTTATTCTGGGTCGGATAATCATCCTGAGTTGCGTTTAGATGGCGCTGTTTCTGCTACTGGCGTTGCAACAACCTTAGGATCAAAGAATGACATGATTCTGACGGTTAACCATCCCTATGCTGCTAATTCAGGTAATTTTGCTGATCAAACGTCAACATACACATTTGTCAGCGGTTCAACATATGCAATTGTTTCAGACTTTGGAGGCGGTGTTACAAACGGGATTGTTGCTAAAAGGCAGAATATTCTTGATCAGAGCATTGCTGATGGCAATGCCAATACATCAGAACCTGTGCTCGGAGAAACATTAAATGTTTTAGGGTTGACCTATCTTAAAGAAGTGTTGGCATCGGCTGAAATTTTTGAACAGTTATCAGAAACCAAGGTTATTCGCCATCATAAGGTAGGTGTGATGGCGCAGGAAGGCGGGTTTTATATTGATATTAAAACCTCCGGTCAAAGCCCGCTTTCTATCCACGAAGCAGTAACGACAAATACGGATTCATATTTTTATGCATCTGGGATCTTTACCAGTGCTTTCGAGCATGGGATTTTAGAGCAATTGGCGGACACGAATATTCATGGGCTTTCTACCGTCAAGATATTTCAATTGGCTTTAAGCCAGGGCGCAAAGATTTTTAATGTTAACAGTGGTAATTACGCGGCTGTTAAGCCTCAGTTAAGCAATTATACAGCGGCCCAACTTAGTCAGTTTCAAAGCGACGTTTCAGCTGGAGCAACACTATTCTTGCCAAGCAGTGGAGCCGTAGGTATTGATACATGGAAGGGGGCGGGA
>CAZCHB010000182.1:0-1868 GCA_964498235.1 uncultured Planctomycetales bacterium | reverse complement strand
TATTAGCGGGGGGTATTTTGGCGGATACGCATCCAGGTTCGGATATGTCAACACTGCCTATGTTCAGCAGTCGTTTGCTTTTACCAGTCCAGTTATAAACCGCACGCCCGTTCAAACATTTACATCTCAAGATCCTATTGATATGACAAGTGGAGACTTTATTCATAGCCATTCGGATCTTGGATTAGGTGCCCAAGCTCCGCTTGGACTGTCGTTCACGCGCCAATATTTAAGCAGTTTGAGTGCAAAGAAGAAAATGCTGGGCTATGGCTGGACGCATAATTATGATATCCGTCTGAGTCAGCACAGCAATGCAGATCCTGTCTTAGGTTCTCGTTTGCCAGTAGATGCTGCCAGTTTGATCACGGCACAATTCATTGCCAATGATCTAATGGGTTCCATGGACAATATCCAAGGATGGATCACCACGTCTTTGATTTCAAAATGGGCCCTGGATCAAATGAATAATAACACCATGCACGTGAGCTCCGGGACAAAGGTGCTTGAGTATGTTAAATTAACCGATGATACCTATTCGCCTCCGCCGGGAATTACAACAAAGCTTATCGATAATGGCAATAGTACTTTCAGTTTATTAGAGCGTTTTGGTTCGCGCACTGATTTTGATGCTAGTAATAGAATCATTAGTACAAGTGATATTAACGGGAATAAGATGACATTAGTTTATGTTGGCGATCTTTTAAGTACAGTAGCAGATCAATTTGGAAGGACGTTAACATTTACTTATAGTGGTGAACTGCTAAATTCAGTCAATGATTCAGCGGGACGTACGGTTTCTTACTCATATGACGCAAATTTAAACTTAATTTCTTATACAGATGTAGAGGGTAAAATTTGGAAGATGGGCTATGACGATGATCACCAAATGACCACAATCACCAATCCTGATAATATTCAAACGATCAGCAATGTTTACGATGATTTAGGGCGCGTTGTAGAGCAGACAGCCCCTCGTCAGGGAGGGTTGAATGCGGTGTATAAATTTCATTTTAGCGGAATCCGTAATGTGGAAGTTGATCCGTTTGGGAGAACAACGGTCTATAATATTGATGAAAAAGGGCGCACATGGTCTGTTGAGAATCAATTGGGTCAAAAAAGCATTACTGAATTTGATGGGCAGAACCATCCTGTCTCAATCACTGATTCATTGGGCAATCAGACAGTTCTTTTTTATGACGGGGCCAATAATTTGATCAAAACGCGAAACGCCCTAGGTCAGGAAACGGTCAATGCTTATGACTCGCAATTTCATCTGACAGCTGTGACGGATCCATTGGCCCATCAAACAACTTTTAATTATGATGCCAATCATCATTTACTAAAAACAACGGATGCGCTTAATAATAATGTTCTGTTTTCGTACTACCCAAATGGTTTTTTAAAAACATCAACTGATCCTCTTGGTGTCATCAGTACAAAAACATATGATTCCTATGGAAATTCGGCAACCTCAGTAACTGGTGCTCACCCAGCGGTGCAAACGGCTTTTGATGCCATTGGCCGGATGAATAGTTTGACAGATCAAGTAGGGGCAAGCACGTCATTCCAATATGATAAGCGCGGTTTACTTTTAAAGAAAATCGATCCGTTGGGCAAAGACACATCATTTACCTATGACAATACGGGCCGTCTGACATCTGTGAAAGACCGCAATCTTAAAACAACCACGTATTCGTATACGGCCACTGATCAAATCGATACGATCACCTATGCTGATGCGACGACTGTTAAATTTGCCTATGACCTGCACGACCGGCTTTTGTCTATGACGGATCCTTTGGGTGTTAGTAGTTATGTCTATGACGGGGCAGACCGCATCAAGGATTATACTAATCCCGTTGGTTTAA
>CAZCHB010000181.1:0-4123 GCA_964498235.1 uncultured Planctomycetales bacterium | reverse complement strand
GACGTATAATCATTTTCAATCCATTCCACTAAAGAATTCTTTAATCGATCAATCTTCACGATTCCTTGTACAATTGTTACAGGCTTTATACCTGTGGATAACAATATTTGGAATATTTTCTCAAACGCAGAATTTTCGCTAAAAGAATACCGAGAAAGAATAAATCGCAAAGAGGTTTGATCCAACAAAGGCTGCGCACCAATGAGTTTTTGAAGCCAACTCAAATTATTCAAAATCACCTTCGCTCTTTTCGAAGTAAGCTGCCTAACCAAAACAACTGCTTGATGCGCGGTAAACACATAAAGTCCGGCATGAGTTTGAAGGCTCAAAAGCTCAACCAATAATGTCCTTTTAGATTCTTGTGAATTAAGTATTTTTAAAATCATATCCTTATATTGTGACAATTCTTTTGCTCTTGGCATTCTTTCTATAAATGTATCATCATATTCTTTCAAAAGTCTTGTATCAGATATCCAATTTCTATGTCTTCTGATTTCTGGATATTTAATTGATACCAGACTAATCCATTGCCTCGTAACACCCAATACTTTACCCAAAGTAGCTCCACTATATTCCCCCTCATTTAAAAGAGCCAAAATAACTCCTCTTATATCCTGCTCCAAAATCCCCCTGCCTTTGATTAGAAAAAACGGATTTTGCTCGCCAAATAAAAATGATTTTTCCTCAGTTATGTAATAAGATGCTTTAAGTGGATTTTGACCCTCTTTAGAAAAACCTATTTCAAAGACAACTTTTTTATCTAAACCCTGTGCATAGATAAATGTTGCCTCCCAACCAGCTTCCCGCGGGCCTAAGATAGGAGTATAAACATGACCGTTATTTGTAAACCTAATTCTTCCTTCGTCATCCGTTATGCCCAAAGAATGCCCTATCAAACTATTCTGGATCTGATCGGCAATATATTTTGGTTGAAATTCTTGCGTATCAAAAATAATATTTGAAAATAACGCATTTGCTTCTGTGCTCATCGCCCTATCAATCGGCGCATTAGAAGATAATTGTTCTTCTACTTTATTTAGTAAATCTTGCAAATCCTTTCTCTTTTCATCAAATTCCCACGCTAGTTCATGTGCAGCATGAACATGATGGTCTTCATAATACGATCCTTCATAATTCCGGCTCCAAGGACTTAAGATTAAAATATCATTGACTATATGCCGCATTATTTCCTGGAGTTCATTTCCTGGTTGAAAGTACGCATCAATAATTCTTTTTCTAATAGTTTCTTTAATAATGCCGTGCGCATCAAAAGCTTCTGCTCCAGCCATTTGAAATGCTATAGACTTAAATCTTTTATAAAGATTAATAACCTGATCAGAAATTTCTCCCTCTACAATATTAATGCTTTGTTGATCCATTCTTCCACTACGATCCTTCCCCATATTTTGTGCCAAATACCCAACGTAGACTATTTCCCAATTCACCGGATTAGGTCCCGTAATATGATAAATATAATTGGTAAATAATCTTGGATTGGTCTTACTCCCGATGGACTGATGATAATATAGCCCTTGTCGCCTTCCTTGAGCATATTTAAACACATCACTAATCACCCTATCGTGCTCCCCTTCTGTTAAACTAATAAGAATGGCCGCATGACGTATTAATGCAAGCTGCCCTTGCAAATCATCATAAAAAGTTTTGGTAAAATCAACTCCTCTTCGAAATTCCATCGTCCCAGAGATTTCTGGCACTTGTCTCTGCTCGGCAACACCTTTAAGCAACATAAATGGCGTAATGGGCGCAACAGGACTGCCTAATAAATCAACACCAATAAGCCTTCCACCAATTCTTTGCTGTAATGCCTCTGACGTAACCCCCGTACTTATCCCTAAATCTAATGTTAATGGATTTGTTTCACCCGCTTTTTTCAATAGTTTCTCTAATGCGTCATCTACTTCTGCATACCGATCCGGTTCAGTCTCAGCAATGGGCTGGGTGATTGTCCGCTCAAACGCTTCTCTGGAGAATGGATCCCTTAAAACCGCAGAAATTTGATCTAATTGCATTGATGTTCTCCTTGATAACTCCCGCCAAATAGGATCAAACAAGCGCCATGAAACAGCAATGGCTGTTTTTTGTTTTTGACTGGCAAAAGCTATGAATTGATCGATGTCTCCCGCGCTTTCTATTCCCTCTAAAACCACCTGACGAAAGGCTATTTCATTCTCAAAGATTTGTCGAATATTCGAATTTAAATGTCCTTCTGCCTGCTTAAAATACCATTGGTAACTGTTTAATATGGAACGTAATCCACGAGTGATAAATAGCGACGTTAATTGGGCTCTGTCCAATCCAACATAAGGGCTTCTTAAATAATCAATACTTCTCCAGGGTACCAGAATATTGCCACCATCAAGACCAATAATTAATCCTTCGCCCTGAAAACTTTGTTTAGCAATTGTTCCATCAATGATTGAACCATCTATTAAATCAAATTGAATATCTAATTTCCCTTTATTAAATATCTTAAATGCCCGTGTAATTGTATTCATAAATAGTTCGCGGCCGAATTCCTGAGGAGTTTTATCTTTTAAAGGTGATCCCTTAAGAATTTTTGAGGGACTATTCCACAATTCACCCAAGGGTAAATTATTATTTAATACCATTGCCCTAAACTTATAATTAGACATAACTGCGAATTCAGGGCCACTTATTTGATGATTACTTAGACGTATCCTTAGATCATCAGCCTGAATTTTAATATCATCCCGAAGTTTTAAATGAAAAAATGCATTTAAATCAATATCATGTGAAGGCGACTGCCAATATAAGGCTGACGTGTAAGCATGGGTATCCAGATAAGCAGCTATCCCATCAGCTGAATTCTCGTTCCAAATATGCATGATTGCCTTAGGCTTTAAGGCTTCTTCATAAGGTAACCAATTCTCCGTTGGAGCCTGATAACTTTCCCAGGAGACATCGACATCCAATAGGTTAAAATCTTTCCACATCGAAAATTTTGAATCAGGACGCTTCGCCTCAGCTTGAAGATTACCCTGAAATATGCGTAAAACAAGATTGACATTAGTAACATCTGCGGCAATATAGATCATCCGAAAATCCGGATCCAGTGAAACATAAATATTTGAACCAGTTCCAAATTCCACCATGCCATTAACTTCTGCCATCTCCTTAACCCTCTCGTAATCAATATCAATAGCAATAGCAACAGCCCCATTTAAAGCCAATAGCGCAGAACCTAGGGCAGAGCCAGCTCCGTATTCTAAAAACAAAGGTTTGGGTTTATTAAAGTTTTTAAGTGTATTTCCAATCATTATCATGCGTTCAATGCTTAATCGTTGCATCGGTTGAAAATATTTTGTCAATGGAACACCATTATCAGTTAGTGGCATCGATGTCTCTGGCGTATAAATATGTTTACGCCATTGATAAGGTGTTAAGCTCGTTGTAAATCTTTCAACAGGAGTAGGCGTGATCATTGCCGGATTAAACCTACCTGTTACTGTTTGATAATTACCCTTAAGGAACATATCATCACTTACTTTGTGCGTAATAATCATTGCTGAATTAGGACTAATTTGCATACCCCCTAAAAAATATTTTCGGGGAACAATTTGTTTGCTGTCAGGGGCTTGTTCTTCTTTAATAAAACTGTAGACGCCTTTTTTGAAGGATTGGATGTATTGTTGGTAGATAGCTTCAACATCGTTAAGGGGTTTACCTGGGGTGCTCTCACCTTCAAGGCTCCCTTGCTTAGCAACGGGCATGGGCCCGCCTGCCGGCGAGGCAGGGACACGATCCCCACTTCCAACCAGGATGTCGAGATCATGTCCCCAGTTTGGCAACCGTTGCATGACAGATGAATTATATTCTGTTCCTTTTATCTTGTTTTTATTTGAGTAAACCTGATTGAGGATGCTGTCCTTAAGCTTCTTCTTATACCACGTTGCGAGTATTAACGAATTGTAGACTTGGCGCAGTTGGGCGAAGTTCTTTCCTTCGTTGATTTCTTTGGTTAATTCTGGAATTACAACTTCACGGATAATTTGTGATGCTGCATGGGCGGGTACTGCCGCTGCGTTTTCCCGTTGGTGCCTGCCTGCCGGCAGGCAGGCTCGTTCATTAGCTTGACAAGTAC
>CAZCHB010000180.1:0-4139 GCA_964498235.1 uncultured Planctomycetales bacterium | reverse complement strand
TGCTCTTCTTTGATGAAGTTATATACACCTTTTTTAAAGGATTGGAGGTATTGCTGGTAAATAGCTTCAACATCGTTAACATCTGTCATGCCCGAATGCCTTTGTCGGGCATCTAGTTTCCGCCTAAAGCGGATTAGCCTATGGCTGACATTGCTGTGTCCTAGGCCCCCGACAGAAACATTCCGTGACGACAATGAATTGCTTGCTATCACAGACGAAACATATTCCGTTCCTTTAATCTTGTTCTTATCTGAATACACTTGGTTTAAGATGCTGTTCTTTAACTTCTTCTTATACCAAGTTGCTAGGATAAGAGAATTGTACACCTGACGCAGTTGGGCGAAGTGTTGGCCTTCGTTGATTTCTTTGGTAAGTTGGGGGATAATTATTTCTTGGATGATTTGGTTTGGCGAACGGTTAGTTACCTGGGTTGTTCTCACATTCAACCCTTTATTTGCTTGGCAACCCAACTTGGGTACACGTTCCTCGTTGTTCGGACAGGAACATGTCCCCTGGTTGATGAAGAACATTCTTATCCATAGCCAAATAATCTTCTTCTAACATAACTTTAAGTCTTGATTCAACCACATACGCTGTTCCTGCTTTACTGTTCTCATAGACAACTGCCTTTTCAGGAACAATCCATACTTTATTGAAAGTATTCACTGACATGTTGCTCAAGCCCTTCTTAGCAGCTTCAGCATAGATACGTTTCCAAAATTTCTTACCAATATTATCTTCTGGGTAGATTAAAAATGCTGTGATTTGTTTAAGTATGTAGTCTTGAGCTAAAAGGTCACGGCCCATTTCGGTTTGGCCAAAGGCGTCGGGGACGATACGATTCTTTTCATAAGGGCTAAGGTTGACCCAAAGGTCTTTTTCTGGGACGGTTAAAGCGGCTAAGAAATACTTAATTAATTTGTTCGCTTCCTGCTTTAATTCCTCGTTTGTCATGCCCGAATGTTTTTGTCGGGCATCTAGTTCACCGCTATGTCCTAGGTCCCCGACAGAAACTTTCGGGGACGACAATGTGTCTCCCTGGTCCAACACAAAATCAAATTTGAATGGATTATTGGGATTGATCCTTAACCCTCTTAATATCATTGGGTTAACTGGTTTACTCAGGGTCATCATTTGCCCTGGTTTAGGCAGAAAAAGGTCTTGGGCTAAAAGGGGCGTCGGCCCCAAACAACTTGTGATAATGAAGCACAAAAGGGTTAATTTGATGATACATGCCTGCATGATTGAGGCAAGTATAACATCCTTTGAAAAGTACTGCCACTTGACATGCAGGGGTTATCGTGTATACTTACTTGTGTACACATTAAAAGGAGCCACTATGACCTATAGCATCCGTCAATTACGCACATCTACTAAGGAAATATTAAGCGCGGTCGAACGCGGGGAAACCATATTAATCACCAACCGCGGCAAGGCCTGCGCCCAAATCTTGCCTGTCAAAACAAAGCAAAGCTTCAAAGACCACCCTGCTTTTGGCATGTTAAAAGATGACCCGGAAACAGCTGATGTCCGGGCCTATGTCCGAAAAATCAGGAAAAGCCGATATGATGTATGATACTGATATCATCATCTGGTTTCTGCGGGGAAATCAAAAAGCACGTCACCTTCTTGAAAATGATACCAATAAATCTATCAGTGCTATAACCTATATTGAAGTGATTAAAGGATTAAAGAATAAGGACCGTCTTCTTGCATGGAAACAACTTGTCTCAGATATGACAATCAAAACTATCTCCATCAATGAATCAATCTCAACTAAAGCCATTTATCTTATTGAAGAATATTCATTAAGCCATGGCCTAGAACTGGCTGATGCACACATTGCCGCCACTGCTGATACCTATGGGCTAACCTTCATAACAGCCAATAAAAGAGACTTTTCCTTTATTCCAGGGCTCAATCTAAAAATCTTTAAAGAATAATCATGAACATCTTTGAACAAGGCCTCCTACGTTATTTAAAACCTGAACAATTAGCGACTATCCAGTCCAAGAAAATAGGCATTGGCGGGGCTGGGGGTTTGGGTAGTAATTGCGCCATGATGCTGGTGCGAAGCGGGTTTAAGCATTTTGAAATCATCGATCAAGATACCATTGATGCGTCCAACTTAAACCGTCAGCAATTCTTCCTGCATGAAATTGGCCAACCAAAGGTCAACACCATCAAGAAGCGCCTCTTAGACATTAATCCTGATGCCCATATCACCACCCACCATATTCAGTGGAATGAAGATATTGGTGAACACATGTTTAAAAGTTTCGATTTTATCGTCGAAGCTTTTGATAACGTTGAATGGAAATCACGCTTTGTGCAATTTTACGCTGCTTGTTTTCCCGTTGTTGTTAGCGGGGTCGGCATGGCTGGATTATTAGAAAAGAAACCCATGACAATTAAGAAAGTTGGTAATATTTATATTTGCGGGGATTTGTCGACGGATTCGCATCAAGGCCATCCTCCCATGGCACCGCGTGTCACGCAGTGCGCTGGGATGATGGCTGAAGTCATTCTTGATTTAACGCTTAATATTTTACCGAACAACCGTAAGATTTAGTGGCCGCATCAGTGACTGCCTTGCCTGCCATCGCTTCATCTAACGCGCTTTTAACATAATTTTTAGACGTGGCAATATCAGCAGGGTCAGCTGAAGCTTTGTCGTCGATAGCTCCTTGGTAGATAAGCATACCTTCGGGATTAACAATAAACATATGCGGCGTTGTCTTGGCCCCATACATCTTTCCCGTTTTACCATCAGCATCGATGAGGACGGCGGTTGGGGCTGCACTCTTTTCTGCAGTTAAAGCATTGCTTTCTTCTGGGGTCTTGTATCCTTCCTTGCCCATCGCTGAGGAATTAATTGATAACCACACAACATCTTTTCCTGTGTACTCTTTTTGTAACCCTTGCATATTACCGCCATCATAATGCTTATGCACAAAAGGACAATCATGGTTAAACCATTCCAGCACGACAAACTTTCCCTTATATTGGGACAAGGACTGGGCTTTACCATTGGTATCTGTTAATGTAAAATCCGGAGCCGCCGCACCGACGGTCACTTCCGCATGGCTTAATATGGGAAAAACGAGTACCAGCGCCGCCAAAAGCATTGTTCTTAAATAATTCATCTTGCTCTCCTTAGTTTAAATTGTTGATGGTGTTAATTAATCCTTCAAGGGTTATTGATTCACCGATGATAAGTTCTTTCCTGGTCTTAGACGAGTAGATCACATATAACGGGATGCTATTTCGTCCACGCTGGCTTAAGGCTTGGGCAATGTCTGGATCGTAGCTGGTCCAATCCGCTTTCACTAAGATAATATCCTTTTCTTTGAAAAGGTCTACTACTTTCTGATTTTGTAAAACGACCCTGTCATTCACCTGACACGTCAAACACCAGGCAGCAGTGAAATCTAAGAAATAATCCTTACCTGCTTTCTGTAAATTGTCAACGAGCGCCGGTGAATAGCGTTGCCAGTTTAACGATGATTGATGGTTTATTTCCTGCTTAGGCAATATGTTTAGCTGTAATGCAAGCACCCAAGCCAACCATAATGCGCTTAACAGCATCAGCATACCCATCACCCGTTTAAGGCCATCCATCCAAAGTCCAGGTTTTGTTAAGAATCTTAGTAATTCAGGAAAGATGCTTAACAATATCATTGGCAGGGCCATGCCTAACCCTAAAAATGTAAATACTAGAATCGACGCTGCGGCGGATTGTGCCAACGCGTAAGAAATCGCGGTCCCCATAAATGGCGCTGTGCAAGGAGTAGCTACCAACGTTGCTAAAAGCCCATTTAGAAAACTCGCCTTCAATCCTTTGAAAGCATACGCAGCCCTTCCCACTCTAACTAAGCTTGTCCCTATTTCAAAAAGGCCAAATAAATTTAAACTCAGAAGAATAAATATAGAGAGCATCACCCCGACAAAAACAGGTGACTGAAACTGGAACCCCCAGCCAATTTGCGCGCTGGCACTCTTAATAGCCAGCAAAATCAATGCCAACGCCCAAAATGAAACTAATACGCCTAAGGCAAAAATAAGACCATGCTTAATCGATTCCATGCGGCTGTACCGATGCATTGCAAAACTTAATATCTTAAGGGACAAAACCGGCA
>CAZCHB010000179.1:0-4145 GCA_964498235.1 uncultured Planctomycetales bacterium | reverse complement strand
GCCCATAAACCAGTTATGCATGCTGAAACTTATTCATAGACAATAGCCTCAATATAATATTCAGCTAAATCAATGTTGCTGCTTCGTAATGCTGGCGCATCATTTGGCGCCCACGCAATTAAAGATGTATCCCACTTGTACTGTCCTTGTAATGTTTTATTTATTGGTATTGTTTTTGTAGTCAGCGGGCCATTAGTATGTTTAAAATGTTGGTTGGGCGAGACGTTTGGAGTAAGAAAAAGTCCAATACTTGTTTCATCGGGAACATTATCAGCTTTCCATGAAATAATGAGCTGTTCTCCTTTATGAAGGATTTTATTTGAAAAGGTTATATTTAAAGAAGGCTGTTGATTTATATCTGCAAAAAGTTCTTCTGCATTGAATAGGTGGATGGAAAGCATTGAAAAAAATACTAAATTAAATAAAAGCTTCATATTTTAATTCAATGACCTTTTATAATATCTATAAGTATTGTTTTATAATTTAGGTATAACTTTATTTTGTTAGTTTATTCTTAAATTTTTTTTTAATCCCGCCGGGTTTCTTTTTCCATGCCTTATTTAAACCCCGCCCGATCCGTTTTTTCCATGTGCTGGGGCCCTTTCGTCCGGAATAAGGCTTTTCTTCTTGCCAAATCTTTGAAGTTTTGGCTTCTTTAATTTCTGGCACATTATCATTCATCTGTGACGGTTCGCTTATTGCTAGTTTAGCTTCTTTTTTAAGCCGTTTAATTTTTTTCCAATCTTTTTTTGGTTTTTCATCTTTAATAATTGCGGCAGTAACAGTTATTATCCGGCCTTTAAAAGTTTGGTTATTTAATGCTTTGATGGCGGCAAGAGCGCAAGCTTCATCCGACATATCAACTGTCCCAAAACCACGCGGGTTATCGCCTCCGGATCTTTTTCTTAAAATGACGCGTCCAACGTTACCGTGAGCCATGAAGATTTCTTTAACATCTTCTCTTGTTGTATCGATTGATAAATTTCCTACAAAAATCTTCATTTAAACGCTCCTGCCTCTGCAGTCCAACGTTTATTAAACCACCCACCCCATTGTAATGGATGCTTAATTACGTATTGTCCGATAATGTCAGCTAGTCTTGCTGTATTGGTTAACGTATTCTCGGTATCAGTGCCTTCATTATAAACCTCAAACTTCTTTTCTATGGAGATTTGATAATGATCTTTCTCGTCTTTAATAATAAACATTGGAATTATCGGCGATGCTGTCCTTTTAAGGAATAGGAACGGTCCAGTCGCGCGTGTTACTTCACTGTTTAGAAACGGCACCTTAACGCCGTCTTCTTTTTGGACAACTTCATCAAGGAGGATAAATAATAATTCATTATTTTTTAACGCGGTCATAGTTGATGTTAAGAATTGTTTTTTAGGGAAGGTTTGAATCATATTAATCTTCCATTTATTACATTGCCGATACATAAAAGCACTGAAATTAGCATCGCGCATTGGACGGATAATAACGTTAACTTTATAGCCCCGCTGGGCGAGGGACACAAACATCAAGGGGAAATTTCCCATATGGGCAGTGACACCAATAACGCCTCGGCCCTCTGTAAGAGCTTGCTTTAAATAATCTTCATGGTGAATATGGACAATCTTTAATAAATCATTAGGACGGTCAACATAATAAAGAAGATCCATCATTGAAAGACCAACTGATTTAATCAGTTGGTTTGCCATAGAGGCGTATTGTGATTTAGTTTTGTTATTGCCAAATACGAGTTGAAAATTCTGGGCGCAAATGTTCCGGTTTTTTTTAATAAATAACTTGGCAATCAAAAAAAGAACATTAAGGATAGCTTTTATCAACCAGCGCGGCAGGAATTTAATACAGCGCTCAACATATATGAGCAAATTATTAAGAATTCTTTTTTGTCTGGTTTTCATCATAAAGTTAGGCTTATCTTAGCACACTGTCAAGCCTGAGATGGTAATTTTTTCAATTTCTACGTTTTTTAAATATTTCTAATATCCTATAAATATTAGACTTACGCTTATCTAAGAAACCGCTTCCCAAGAATCCCCGTCTATGACCTATTTTAAACAATTTGAATTATATACTCTATCAACGAGGTATGGGTATGTTAAAGAGGCTTTATATAGTGATAGCTGTAACGGGGGTTATTTTGGGCGTCGGCGTGACTGCTTGCCTTGCCCAAAGCATAGAAACGGCCGTGGTTGATATCAAAGCCGTTGATGCCCAAACACTCCAAGATGACAATGGTAAGGTTGCTGTCGGGGCTTTACAGCGGTCTGGGCAAGGCATTGTTATTGATCCCTCCGGAATTATCGCCACCAATAGGCATATTGTAGGAGCTAATCCACAGCATATTTATGTACGGTTAGCGGATGGCCAAGTATTTGAAGCCGTGATAATTCAAAACAGCCGCGATGATTTGGCACTGATTAAAATAAAGACTCCTCTACCTCTACGGGCAATAACCTTAGGTGATTCTTCACAGCTTCAAATTGGTAACACGGTACTTGCCCTAGCCAATTCAAACTTAAATCCGCAACGGAAACTTCGCGGAGAAATTGTCCAATTATATACGGAAGTCGCCACAAACACCGTAGCCATCCTTCAAGTCAGCATTCCTCTCCATCCTGGAGATAGCGGCGGTCCAATAATAAATGAAGATGGGTTATTGATGGGGCTGATCATGGCTAATCAAATCAGCGATAAAACAAAAAGTTATGCCATTGCTTCAAATAAAATCCAACAGGAATACCTTAAGTATAAGAACACGGTATTAATCAGCCGGTTATAGCAGGAGAATCAACAAGGATAATCGAAGGATTTAATTCTTTGTAGTACTTAAGTGACCATTCCGTCGGAAACAGCAAAACAAATCGGTCTTGGTCATCAAGCGCCAGCCCGCCGCCATTAGGAAGGGTTTTTCTTAAATCGTCTTCGCTGAGCGCTGTTTCAACCCAGCGTAATATTTTCCATGGCATGGCATCAAGATTTGATTCTGCGTGGTATTCATCTTTTAAGCGGTATTGGAGGACTTCAAACTGTAAAGGCCCGACCGCCCCTAAAAGCGGCATGCTGTTTTTTGGTTCTTTCAGACTAAAAGACTGGACGATATTTTCAGCTAATAAATGGTCAATCCCCTTGCGGAAAGATTTATAACTAGAGGTAACTGAATTTTGCAGGAAGGCAAAGCATTCCGGCGCAAATTTTGGAATTTCACCGTAAACAATATCAGGATCCGTGCTGATGGTATCACCGATGCGCAGGTCGATTTTGGTGATAAACCCGACGATATCCCCCGGATAGGCTTCATTGACAATTTCGCGGTCACGGCCGAAAATATTTTGTGAATCAGATAAGCGTATTTCTTCACCTGTACGCGTATGCCGGGCCATGATGTTGCGGGTAAATTTGCCTGAACAAATGCGTACAAAAACCACACGGTCGCGGTGCATTGGATTCATGTTGGTTTGTATCTTAAAGACAAATGCGGAGAAGTGCGGATGTTCAACAGGCACTAAACCATTTAATGATCTGCGAGGCGCCGGACCGGTTGAATACTTTAGAAATCCATTTAGTAGTAATTGTACGCCGAAATTATTTGCGGCACTGCCGAAGAAGACAGGTGTCATTTTACCTGAATGCACCTGTTTTATGTCAAATGCGCCTTGGGTGGCGTCCAAAATTTCTAGTTCTTCAACGACTTCTTTATAAGTTTGCGCATCAAGCTTATCTTTTACAAATGGATCGCTTAAATCATGGATGGATACCGGTGCTTGGTAGGCTCCTTTACCCAAACGCTCAAATAAATGGACTTGGTTCTCTGTGCGGTCAAACACCCCTTTAAAATCAGGGCCGTTACCAAGCGGCCAATTAATGGGGTAGGCTTTAATCCCTAAAACTGTTTCTAATTGGTCCATCAATCCAAGTAAAGGCAATGATGGGCGGTCAAGCTTATTAAAGAAGGTAAAAATAGGAATGCCGCGTTTGCGGCAAATTTCAAATAGTTTACGCGTCTGGGTCTCTATCCCCTTACCCGCGTCAATCACCATCACAACCGCGTCAACAGCCATTAAGACACGGTAGGTGTCTTCGGAAAAATCTTTGTGGCCTGGGGTGTCCAGTAAATTTAGGCGGTAGCCGTCGTCTTC
>CAZCHB010000178.1:1194-4231 GCA_964498235.1 uncultured Planctomycetales bacterium | reverse complement strand
TCACTTTCTATGGGACATTCATTTTAATTTATTTTTTATTTTAGCGTTTTCTAGGTTTGTAACGTTATATGGAAGAGTTAAAGGTCTTAATAAGGAGCATCTTAAGTATATTATTACAGGTACTTTAAGTGGGTATTTGCTTGCTGGCTTTACAAATGTTATTTTGCCATGGTTTGGGGTGTTTAAGTATTTATGGTTAGGCCCATTGTTAACATTAACGTGGTTGATTTTCCTGACTTATTCGATTGTTAAATATAGATTGCTAGATATAAATATTATTTTAACAAGAGCAGGAATCTTCTTTGTCGTTTTTGGATTAGTTCTAGGAGTGCCAATATGGTTAGGCTTCAGATTGCTCGGTTTTGGTGAGTGGTTAATACCCACGGCTTTTATGGGAATTTTTGCATCTGTTGGCCCGTATATATATCTTTATCTTCAAAAGCGGGCAGAAGACAAACTGCTTCAGGATCAGCGAAGGTATCAGGCAACATTACGGCAAGCCTCTGCTGGAATGGGTAAGATTAGGGATAAGAAAAAACTATTAAATTTAATTGTTTATATTGTCGCACGCGCTGTTCGCCTGGAACATGCGGCGGTATATTATTACAATGATGCGGACAATGCATATTATTTGGGTGCGTTAAAGCAGAATTCAGGGCATCTTGATTTTCAATCTTCAATGCTTTTCAATAGTGAGCTTGTTGTTGAGCTTAGTAAGGGGCAGCCTTTAGTCTTTGAGGAGATTCAAAAGAAGTCGCAAGGAAGTGGTGATCAGAAATTATCGGTGATTGTTGGGAACCTTGAGAAATTTAAAGCCGCTTTAATTTATCCCATCTTGGTGGAAGGGCGGTTGATTGCCTTTATTATTTTGGGAAAGAAGGAATCCGGTAAAGAGTTTACGGAAGACGACTTGTCTGTTTTCTCAATCTTAGCAAATCAAGTAGCGTTGGCGATTGAGAATGCGCAATTTTATGAGGATATGAAATCTACCCAAGAGCAATTATTTAAAGCAGAGAAAATGGCAACGATTGGAACGATGGCTGACGGCCTTTCGCATCAAATTAATAATCGTTTTCATGCCTTAGGTTTTATTGCTGGGGATGCCTTAGACACAATTAAATTCGCCAGAAATGAGGGAATGTCAGATAAGTTAAAAGAAATTATTACTGATCTTGAAAGGGCGTTAAACCGTATTAATGAGAATGTTGTTCAAGGCGGTGAAGTTGTTCAGGGGTTATTAAAGTATACCCGTAAGGGAGATGCAGGTTTTTCTGCGGTGGATTTTGATAAGGTTTTAACGGCTGCCTATGAAATGACGCAATTTAAGATTAAAACACATGCGCTGAGGCTGATCCGTGCCTATGATCCTTCCACAATTCCTATGGTTAAGGGTAATTTTACACAGCTTCAAGAAGTTGTTTTTAATCTAATCGACAACGCATACGATGCCATGATGCAAAGGAAGAATGAAGAGAAAGAAGAAGGTTATCAGCCGACTTTAACTATTAAGATTAATGCGGCTGGTAATCTTGTGTATATTGATTTTGAAGATAATGGTATTGGTGTGAAGCAAGAGGATTTGAGCAAGATTTTTACCCCTTTTTTTACGACTAAGTTATCAAGCAGAAAAGGGACTGGGCTGGGTTTATATGTGATCCAGAAAATCATTGAAGATAATCATAAAGGTAAGGTTGAAGTGTCATCGATATATATGTCTGGCACTCAAATGAAACTGATTCTCCCAATAGGATAGGTATATTTTAAATTAAAAAATATCCCAATAATGTATTTTTTGGACTAAGATAAACTGTAACTGCTTAAAGGGTTAGGAGTTAACATAATGTCAAAATTATTAATTGTTGATGATGAGAGCGATATTCGAGAATTCGCGAAGAACTTTTTCAAAAAACGTGGTATCGAAGTCTTAACCTCATCAGGAGGGCGTAAGGCCATTGAGATCATTGCTACTGATAATCCTGATTTAGTGCTGCTTGATGTCCGCATGGAAGAAATGTCGGGGTTAGAGGCGTTAAGAGAGCTTCGTTCAAATAACAATAAGACAAAAGTTATTATGGTTACTGGTGTTGAGGATGAAGAAACGATCAGGGAGGTGAATGCTTTAGGAGTTATTACCTATATACATAAACCACTAATTTTAGAGGAATTAGAGCGCATCGTTTTGGCGCAGCTGGCATAATATTTTTAAATAATGGCAACGAAAATTGATTATAAAAAAGAATTAGAAACCGCAACAAAGGGCATGATCTTAATTCATGACCCCCGTCTTTTAATTAAATTAATTGTCCGCGCTATTGTCCAGAAAGTTCAGATTGATCATGCTGGGATGATATTGTTTGATCCGGTAAAAGATTTGTATGTTTTGTCAATCTCAAGGGGAAATATCGGTAGAAGGATTCCCGAGGGGTTTATTCGTTTTGACAAAACAAATCCGATCATCCGCTTATTTATTGAGAAAGAATATAAATATTTGGTTGAAGATCGCAATGCCATTGTTTGCGATGACATTAATAAATTAATTTGGCGTGAGAGTGTCATTTCAAATGGTAAGGGTACAAAACAGCTTTTACAGGATGTTAGTATGCAGATGCCAAAATTAAACGCTGTGGCTTGTGTCCCTGCCTTTCATCAGCATCAGCTATTAGCTATTCTTTTGCTGGGGCAAAAACAAGACGGAGTCCGTTTTGAGCAAGAAGAATTAGACTTTTTCTCGGCATTAGCTTCTGACGTTGCCATGGCAATACGTAATGCCCAATTATTTGATGATTTAAAACGGGAGGCCGACCGTAACCGGAATTTATTTATTCAGACAACAATTGCGTTGGGTTCAGCTATTGAGGCAAAGGATGCCTATACGCATGGCCACACGGAACGGGTGACAAAATACGCTTTAGCTATTGCCCGTCAAATGGAAACATCCCGTCTTTATGAATTTCCGCCTAAATTTTTTGAAAATATTTATATTGCTGGGCTATTGCACGATATTGGCAAGATAGGTGTTTCAGAATCTATTTTGTGC
>CAZCHB010000178.1:0-1184 GCA_964498235.1 uncultured Planctomycetales bacterium | reverse complement strand
CAAACAGGATAAGTTGACAGAAGAAGAGTACGATATTATGAAAACACATACCACACGCGGTGCTGAGATTCTTTCGCCGCTGACTGGCTTTGATGAGGTTATAAATGGGGTCAAATATCACCATGAGCGTTATGATGGGAGGGGATATCCTGACGGATTAAAAGGAGAAGATATTCCTATAATCGCCGCGATCATTGCCGTTGCAGACACCTATGACGCAATTACAACAGATAGGTCTTATCGAAAAGGTTTAAGTAAGGAAATAGCTATTGCGGAGATTACAAATTTTTCCGGAAAACAATTTAATCCTAAGCCGGTCCAAGCTGTAGGGTAATTCAATAATAAAGGTTGTGCCTCCTCCAACGGTACTTTCCACAAATATCCTGCCGTTATGATTTTTAATGATTTCATGTGTAATGGAAAGTCCTAATCCTGTGCCGTGGTCTTTTTTGGTGTAAAAAGGGTCAAAGATGTGCTGGATATCTGCTTTTTCAATGCCGACACCTGTATCCTGTATTCTAATTAATAGATGGTGTGATTTTTCTGTTATGTCTATGGTCAGATTGCCACCGTAGGGCATTGCTTCTATGGCGTTAAGAAGGATGTTGAGTAGGGCTTGCTTAAATTGATTTGCGTCAAGGGGCATGGTTACGGATGGATTAATTCTGAAATCTTTATTCAAGTGTATTTTGTTTTTAATGAAATCATTATTTAGGATATCTAACGTTCCGTTTATGATTGAGATGAGATTTAATGGTTTTAAATTAACAGGTGCTGGTTTGGCAAAGTCCAATAATTCATGAACAAGAGCGTCAATGCGGTTTACTTCGTTAGCAATAATTGGCGCAAATTTTTTCAAGAATTCTTTATCGTCAATTTTTCTGGGTAAATATTCACTGAAAGTTTTGAGGGCGGTGAGAGGGTTTTTAATTTCATGAGCCATACCGCTGGCTAGAACAGCTATTGATCTTAGTTTTTCGGACTGAATAATTTCTTGCCTTAAATTTTGGTTTTCTTCTTCAATTTCATAGGGGTTACGTTTAAGAAACAATTTATTCGCAAAATCTTGAATCTTATTCTTAAGAGGAATAAAGACTACTGCTATGACAATCGCGGTTGTTATTGATCCAAATATATTTTTGTAACCTATGAAATTATGAAAAAAGTGTTCAAAAGATATTACT
>CAZCHB010000177.1:0-4311 GCA_964498235.1 uncultured Planctomycetales bacterium | reverse complement strand
CGAAGCCACAACAAATCCTCTCTTATTAATTCTTTAATTACGCCTCTTGATTGTACCTTAAGAAACTCCTTATAAAACTCTTTGCCAAGATACCACATTCACCGTCCATGTTCCCGACAGATCAATCATATTAATGTAAACCAAAATAGTTTGACTAACTTCACCCACCGTGCCTTTTGACTTTATCCAAACCTCATGATTAGAAACGCCCACATTTTTCAATTGCACAAGATAATTTCCGCCAGCAAAAGATACTGCTGGATATATGTCATAAAAATCAACCATATTGGGACCAACAGTAACACCATTTATATTTCCATCATTAAAATCACGGGAAGCATTGTAATCTATCCGTAAATCATTAATGGCCCTCTCAATACCTGCTTCAGCAATATGATAAGATTGAGCAGCGTAACGCGTTCGCTGTTCAGAAAGACGTTCGTTAATCATTAAAACCAGAAATGAAGCACCAATTAGCACCAATGAACTCATGACATAAAATGTCATTAGCATCACAGAACCTCTCTTATTAAAGAAAAACATTAGCTTATCCGAAGGGTAATGTTCATGACAATTGTATAATCAAGAACTTCATTAGAGCGGCTAGTTCTTTTCTCGGCTTTCACTTGAATTTCTAAAACATTAGGCGTTAATAACAATCGGCGCACATTGAATTCTGTTATTAGATTTGCCACTGGCACTGTTGTTCCATCTGATGTACGATTTAAAATAGATGGATTTACATCATCTAAAGCATACCTTATTGCCGGCATCCAAACCACAGCTCCTGCGTCTACAGTTTGCGGAATTTGAAATGTAATCGCATGATACCAGTTTCCATCAGCAGGCACATCACTAATAGTTGAAACACCAGCCTGTCTTAAATCCAAACCTAAACGTCCGCTCACCTGCCTTAGCTGACCAATAATCTCCACCCTAGAACTATTAATCTGCCAAGAATCCCATCCAACTTTGGACATTAGCAAACAAGCACCCATCACAAATGAAAAGAATGCGACAGTAAATACCGCTTCAGGTAATGTCATTGCTTTTTTATTAATATTCATCAACATTCCAATTAGCGGCGCGCGATGTAGCTGCTGATTGATGCGCTAGAGTCTATCTTTCCATTTGCATTCAGATCTTCACCGCTATCTAAGAACCCATCTAAATTTAAATCTTCCCCTGTCACACGATTATTTTTATTTCTATAGCAAACATCAATAGTCACCATTAACAAGTCAGGATTCGCAGCGTCTATTGTAATTACTCCCTTACCTGGAAGCATTGACAAATTAAATACATTTCCCGAAACGCCCCCTTGAGAATAATCAACAACAATTGAAGAGAAATCGGCATGACGCAACTCTTCCATTTTATTTGAAGCTTCTATCAGCGCCAACGATAAATTAGTAGACATGTTGCCAAGATTAGAGGCCATGGCAAAAACTTCAACCATACCAACAATAGTAACGGATAAAATACTGACTGCAACAAGAAGCTCAACAAATGATGTGGCTTTTTTGGAAAGAATCATTTCTTTTGAGGAATATTGGCTAATGTAACTTCAACAACTATGGCCTTACGCCTCCAATAAAAGAACGAGAACTCATACTTATTCTTTTGGTCAGGGCTATATTCAACGCCATCAATAACAGAGTTCTTATAGCTGTGAGGGGCTGATATTGTCAGATCCGCATATCCTAAGCCTGATAATTCATTCTTGAAATTTCCAGCAATTAAATTACACAGTTCCCCGCATGCATCCATCATTGAAACATCATCCTCATCATCAGGAATAGAAAATCCTAAAGCATGAAAAAGTTTCCCGGCATTCTCAGAATCAACAAAAACAACTAAGGCTCCTTTTGCCTTATGCCGCTCCATATCATTTGGGGAAATATAAAAATTAATGACTGAAACAAAAGACGGGGCATTGAATTTCTCCATACCCCCAACACGCATTCTACCATCGTACTCAATAATATCACATTCTTTTGACTGAGGCTGATCAGTGGCTACAACACCACTCATTTTCCCCAAAACACTTTCAATGACCCCCATAACAGAAGTCATAATCACCTGAGGATCCATATTCTTATCTGCCATCTTGCCTCCTTAAAATCCTGCTGAATACGATTATCAATGTAATAATTTATTTAGTTTAATATAAACAATCTCAAAAGCATCATTAAGCCTTTGATAGACGTCAAAAGGTTTAGCTTCTCTTGCCGCGCTATCCATCTCTTTCATAATCTGTGCGGCTTCCGTAAGGCGTAAATTAGCGCACGTTCCCTTCAATCGATGTGATATAGATTTAATCTCAGCTAAATCCTTATGTAAAATAGCAGATTTTAATGTTTGAATATCTTTTGCAATTACATCCATGGCTTCTAAAAGAATCTCTTTATATTCCTCTGCAGTCAAACCAATTTCTTCTCCGGCTTTTAAAATAGACTGATCTAAGGATAAACCTACTGATTGTGCTGACGAAATCTGCCGATCGACTTCTACCGTTTTAATCTTAGCATATTGACTTAACGCCTCTCTAAGCTTTCTCAAATCAATTGGCTTTGTTAAAAACCCAGTCATCCCGGCTGAAAGCGCGTTATCTTGATCTTCCTTTAACGCAGCTGCCGTTAATGCAATAATAGGAAAATCTTTACTAATATCAGAACGAATAATCTTTGTGGCTTCAACTCCGCCCATGACCGGCATCTGCATATCCATTAAGCATAAATCATAATAATTACCTTTTAATAATAGATCAATCGCTTCTTTACCATTATTAGCATAATCTGCGCTGCATCCTAAGATCTGAAAGAAAGCCTTTAATAATTGTATATTGGGCATCGAATCCTCAACAACCAGCACCTTGAGATCTTTTAAGCTTATTTCAGAAGTATTCTCTGCAACTGTTGTGATTCTCGAACTTCCTAATTATACTACGACTGTAAAAATAAAATCGCTTCCCTTACCAAACTCTGATTCAACCCAAATATCCCCGCCCATCATCTTAGTAAGCGTGCGGCATATTGTTAACCCTAATCCTGTACCGCCAAATTTCCTCGTGGTAGAATTATCCGCTTGAGTAAACGGCTCGAAGATTAATTTTAACTTATCCTGAGGTATTCCAATACCCGTATCACTAACCTTAAAACGCAAACCATGCTTCTTATCAATATCTAAAGATTTTTCACGAGTAACTAAAAGCGATATAGACCCTTTTTCAGTAAATTTAGCCGCATTTCCAACAAGATTAACAAGAATCTGACTTAATCTGGTCGGATCTGATTTATACCAATCAACAACATCCGACTCAATATGCCACTTTAATTCTATATTCTTACCCTCAACTTTCTCCTTAACAATAACAAAAGTTGATTCAACCATCTCTCTAATATTAAAATCGATACTCTCTAAATGAAATTTACCAGCCTCTATTTTGGAAATATCCAGAATATCATTAATAATTGAAAGCAATAATCTACCGCTGCTGCTTATAGTCTGTAAATACTTCCTTTGCTCCTCCGTCAAATTTGATCGTATTAGTAGTTCTGAAAATCCTAGAACCGCATTTAACGGTGTGCGTATCTCATGGCTCATATTAGCTAAAAATTGACTTTTTGCCAAACTAGCCATTTCAGCATCGTTTTTAGCCAACCTAAAATCTTCCATAATGTTCAAATTAGCTGCCTGCATATTTTGTAAAGCAATACTCTTTTGCAGCAATTGCTTATTTAGACCCTCTAGTTCAATCATCTTTCTTTTCTGCTCTTCAAAAACTTCCCTGTCTTTTACTTTAGCTAATTCCTCAACCTTTTGAATTTGGTCATGAGATCTTTTAATTCTATCTAACATATTATTAACTGCATTTCCCATGCGAAATAATTCATCATTCCCTGCCATTGAAAGCCGATTAGTAGACAAACTATTTTCACCAAAAGATTCAATATCCGCACTCAAACGATTAAACCTTCTAAATATAAATACCTGCAATAAAATAACCAAAAGCACCATAAATACAATTGCAACAACAATCAAAAATAAACCAATAAAACGTTTAGAGATAATCGACTGCTGATTAATATCTCTATTCATATGAAGCATAAAAACAAAGGCTGGCTTTTTAAAAAAATCTGAAACTAAAATAAACCCTTCCATTTCATTTGATGAATGAGAATAAATTTGCGCCCTATTAGCCGGAGACAAGCGTGCAATCTCATCTTTCTCTTCCTGATCATTAAGATTAAGCATGCGATTTGTTCTTCTAAGCCTGATTTAGATTTAAGTAAGGCTTCTAATTCTTTG
>CAZCHB010000176.1:0-4351 GCA_964498235.1 uncultured Planctomycetales bacterium | reverse complement strand
GAAACACATTAAATTAATTGCTGTATCGACGGTGCGCGAAGCATTGGATAAATTGTAGGGAGGCTATATGACATTATTATTTGTTCGTTTTTTCTTTTTGGTGATTAGCGGTGTGGTTGGATATCAAATCGGGGTAATTACAGGAGCGCCTGTCACTGGCATATTAGCCAGCATGTTAGGGGCCTTGGTCTTGATTGGTATAGAACTCACCATGCGCCAGGTATCCGTGCGGGGCCTGTCTAGTATGGTCTTTGGTCTTTTGCTGGGGATTTTTATGGCTAATCTTGTCTCGGATATCTTGTCCTTGCTTCCTTTAGGGGAGGTATTAAAGCCGATTTTAAGGGTCGTGTTGACGCTGATTTTCTCATATCTCGGCGCAGTGATGGCCTTGCGCGGCAAGGATGAATTTAATTTAATTATTCCATATGTGCGTTTTAAGCGTCAGGATGTAAAGGATGGGGTTGTGTTAATTGATACCAGTGCGGTTATTGATGGACGTATCGGAGATATTTTCAAAACAGGTTTTTTAGGCGGACGTTTGGTGGTGCCGCGTTTTGTCCTGCATGAATTACAGCGGTTGGCGGATTCCGAAGATGATATCAAGCGACAGCGCGGGCGACGGGGATTAGAATTGCTTAAGAATATGCAGAAAGACACGGCCGCGGATATTCGTATCCATGAAGATGATTTTACGGGCAGTGAGCAGGTGGACTTAAAGTTAGTTAAGCTGGCGAAATTAATGGATGCCCGCATTTGCACGACAGACTTTAATTTAAGCCGGATGGCGTCAATCCAGGGCGTTGAAATGTTGAATATCAATGATTTAGTCAATGCCGCCAAGCCGATGGTTTTTGCCGGGGAAGAATTGGAAGTTAGATTGCTAAAAGAAGGGAAAGATCAGCATCAGGCGATTGGTTATTTAGAAGATGGTACCATGGTGGTTGTCAGCGACGGACGGCGCGCTATCGGGCAATCTGTTAAGGTGATTGTGACATCAGCCTTGCAGACACAGGCAGGCCGGATGATTTTTGCGAAACTAGACCGATGAAAACGCAAGTGATTGTAGTGGCGGCAGGGTCTGGGACGCGTTTCAAATCAACTGTTCCTAAACCGTTTGTTCTTCTAAAGAGTAAACCGTTGATTGCCTATAGTTTGGATGTCTTTGAGCGTTCTCCTTTAATTGATGCGGTGATTATTGTCGGCCATAAGGATAATCTTAATCGCTTTGAGGCCTTACAGCGTAAATATAAAAAGATCAAGGTTGTAGTTGCTGGAGGTAAAACACGCGCGGATTCTGTGAAATGCGGTATAAAGGTTTTAGACAGAGATGCTGATATTGTCCTTGTGCATGATGCGGCCAGACCTTTTGTGAACGAGGAAATGATTGTCCGTTTGTTGGGTGCATTGGATAAATATAAGGCGGCTATTACAGCCGTTCCGTTGAAGCCGACAATTAAATTGGTAGATCCCAAGACGCAAACGGTGAAAGAAACCTTACGGCGTGATTTATTGTGGGAAGTACAAACACCCCAAGGGTTTCATAAACATACCTTAGTTAAGGCTCACGCGAAAAAACTTAAGGCTGAAGCTACTGATGATGCGATCTTGGTTGAACGGATGGGCATTAAAGTTAAAGTAGTTATGGGCAGTTATCAAAATATTAAAGTAACGACACCTGAGGATCTGGATATTGGGAGAGCTTTATTAAAAATTTAAGAGTGGTGCTGTTGTCCCGACAATCTTCGTCGCCGAGTTAGAAACACAGTTCCGATGAAATCGGAACGTTGTGTTTCTAGATATTCTAGGAAAGATTGGCGGAAAAAGACAACCGCATCCGATTAAATTTTTAATGAAGCTCGACACATGGAGTAAACATGGATTTTAGAGTTGGCATTGGGCATGATGTGCATCGTTTAGTCGTCGGGCGTAAGCTTGTTTTAGGCGGCGTTGAGGTGCCGCACAATAGGGGCCTTGACGGCCATTCTGACGCGGATGTCGTGTTACATGCTATCTGTGATGCGCTTCTTGGAGCGGCGGGGTTAGGGGATATTGGGGAACATTATCCAAATACGGACCCTCAATATAAATGCATTGCCTCGTCGGTATTATTAAAGAAAACCAATCAGAAAGTTAATGATTTGGGATTTAAAGTATCTAATGTTGACGTGATGATTTTAGCGGAGCAGCCAAAATTACAGGCGTACAAAGCTAAAATGCGTTTTCATATCGCTTTTGAGTTAGCGGTCAATGAGAATCAGGTTAATATCAAGGCGGGGACTAATGAAGGTTTAGGTTTTATCGGGGCAGGTGAGGGCATTGCCGCCTACGCGGTGGTGTCAATAATTAAGAGGTAGGGCATGGGATTTATTTTAGCAGTCATCATTTTAGCTTTAGCAGTCTATATTGTTTTTTCTGAAGAGATTAAAGCCGTTAAGGAACGCGATCCTGCCGCCAAGAGCGCATTGGAAGTGCTTTTATTGTATCCGGGACTGCATGCCTTAATTATTTACCGTATCGCGCATAAATTATGGCAATGGAAATTGCCGATTATTCCGCGCTGGCTTTCTCAAAATGGACGTTTCTGGACAGGTATTGAAATCCATCCAGGGGCGGTCATTGGAAAGAATTTATTTATTGATCACGGGATGGGTGTGGTGATTGGAGAGACAGCGGTCATTGGCGATAGTGTTCTTCTGTATCAAGGTGTGACCTTAGGCGGGACCGGCAAGGAAACCGGTAAGCGCCATCCAACCATTGGTAATGGTGTTGTCGTCGGAGCTGGGGCTAAAGTTTTGGGCAATATTACAATTGGGGATAATTCTTATATTGGGGCCAATGCGGTGGTCATCAAGGATGTACCGTCTAATTCTACGGTGGTCGGGATCCCTGGGCGTATCACCAAACAGGAAGGCCGTAAGATCGACGATTGCCTAGATCATGCGCATGTGAGCGATCCAGTCATGGATAATATGAGCAAATTGCTCAAAAGGATTAAGCATTTAGAAGAAAAGTCAGGGATTCAGAATAATAGCAATGATTCGGACTTTGTAATATGAGCAAGACGCCGGGGCGGGAAAGCTTTCTTCAAACCTCAACCCCCCATCCCCACAAGCGCGGTTTTTGAAGGACTATGGTCATAAGCAGTCCTTCAAAAACCTGTGGGGTAGTTTCGGTTTTCAGAAACTTTCCCGCCCCGGCTTCTAATGAAATAGTAAAGGTTGGGTAACAAAAACATGCAAATTTATAATTCACTAACAAAGAAAAAAGAAGAGTTTGTTCCCATTAATGGGAAGACGGTCAATATGTATACCTGCGGCGTGACGGTGTATGATTTGTGCCACATTGGGCATGCGCGCAGTTTGTATGTTTTTGATGTGATCCGCCGTTATTTGAAATTCCGCGGCTATGATGTCCACTTTGTACGTAACATCACGGATGTCGATGATAAGATTATTAATAAGGCTATTGAGACCAAACGGGATGCGCATGATGTTAGCGAGGAACAAATTTGTTTATATTATGAAGATATGAAGGCCTTAGGCGTTGCCCGCGGTGATATCGAACCAAAGGCCACGGAGAATATTCCGGAGATGATTGCGCATATTCAAGGGCTTATTGCTAACGGGTCTGCCTACGCGGTTGAGGGTGATGTCTATTTTGATGTGCGTTCATTTAAAACGTATGGGAAATTATCAGGGCAAAGCATTGATCAAATGTATGAGGCAGTGCGTATTGAAAAAGGGTCGAAGAAGAAAGATCCTTTGGATTTTGCATTATGGAAATCATCCAAGCCCGGTGAGCCGGCCTGGGACAGCCCTTGGGGGCATGGGAGGCCGGGATGGCATATTGAATGCTCCTGTATGAGCATGAAGCATTTAAATACCCAGACGTTAGATATACACGCGGGCGGACGGGATTTAATCTTTCCCCATCATGAAAATGAAATTGCCCAAAGTGAGGCCTTGACGGGAAAGACTTTTGCAAAATATTGGATCCATCACGGGCTTTTGACAATTAAAGGTCAGAAGATGTCAAAGTCATTGGGGAATTTTATCACCATTAAGGATGCCTTGGCTAAATATACTGTAGATGAAGTTAAATTATTCTTTTTATTCTCGCATTACACCTCTGCCGTTGATTTTAGTGAAGAGAAAATTCTTGAAGCCCGCAAGGCGCTGGCTAAATTTGACGTGCTTTTTTATAGGGCCGCCCAATTATTAGATGGGAAAGATTTAGAGCCCATCCAGGCTGGATTTATTACAAAGTACAAGAATGAATTTATTGCTGCGATGGACGATGATTTTAATACGCCTCTTGCTATCGATTTTCAACGCGTTGATCATCACAACAT
>CAZCHB010000175.1:0-4392 GCA_964498235.1 uncultured Planctomycetales bacterium | reverse complement strand
AAGAAGGAGTCAATTGGGAATACAAAAAAAGCCAAGGGGCACACGCGTTTAAGGTTAAAATTGAAAAGTTTTCACCAAGCGCAGTTGTCGTGGCAGACCCTGTTTTGTTAAAACGCGCCGTAGAAAGAATTGTAGAGAACGCGCAAGCAGCTTTAAATCGGCGATTAGTAAAAGAAGTCAGGGAATCGCTCGATGAAGATAAAGACGCAGTTAGAAAAAGAATTATTAGCGATATAGAAAAAGAAGGAGAGATTCAAATCGCAATTCAGGATGAAGGATCGCATTGGGCGATTGTTACAACAAATCCAGGCAAGATGAGCAATGATTTATTAGAAGAAGCAACTTTAGAACAAGGAAACCTGATAATAAGAACACAACAAGTGTTTTTGCTTAATTTTAAGCGTAGCCGCCTTTTTGAAGGAGGGATTGGATCGAGCTTTATTTTCTTTACCATGTTGTTTTTTAGGGGAAGTGCGCACATTGCTAATGTTGAAAGAAGCATCACGGACGATGGGACAATAAAGAAAGTTGGAAGCGTAAAGGTAACGTTAAGATTGCCAAAAGCCAATGCTGCCCAAATAGCCGATATTAATAAGGTTAACGGCGGGATTGATTTAAAGGATATCGGGGTTATTAAGGATAATATGAGTAGTGAGCTGAGCGTTAATGCGACTGATCAAGCGATCGATCCAAAGGACATAAGCGGATTAACGCCCGTTATTACAGGTTTGCGTGATATTGGGGCTATTCAGGAAATTTTTCAACCATCTTTTAATCTACAGTGATACAATGGGGTTGAAACATTAACACCTGCCCCGATAATCTGGAATGATTTTTTGGTAATCGGGACAAGGTGAAAGTTTTTTTGGGAGCTGTTCCTTTAGACTTAGTTGAAACTTTAACACCTGCTACGCGCGTTAGGGCTTGCGCTGTATTGAACCACAAAACTTAAATCAAGGGAACTGGTTCTTGTGTCGCGCCTTTGGCGGACCATACTGGTTCCCACCTGAGCAATCAGGTTCTCTTACACCAAGTCCGACGGCGATGCGGGTTTTTGTTTTGATTTCCCCAATCAGATTTTTAGCAATTTCCCAATAGCACAGGGAAACCATTCATGCATAATAATTAATCGGTTTAATTATGGCCCAAAATTTATTTAACTTAGAATTAGAAATCCCCAAAGACGCTCCCTTAAGCGCGCGCATGCGGCCGCGTTTTTTAGAAGAGTATATTGGCCAATCGCACATTTTAGGGGAAGGTAAATTATTAACTCGGGCTGTTGAAGCTGACCGTCTTTCCTCTCTTATTCTTTATGGCCCGCCGGGTGTCGGTAAGACGACATTAGCATTGTGCATTGCCCAGAGAACTAAATCTCATTTTGAAAAGATTAACGCGGTCTCGTCAAATGTCGAGGAGATGCGCAAGATCATCGCAGGAGCGGCTCATCGGCGTGCGTCGTCAGGACGCAAAACATTATTATTTATTGACGAGATTCATCGCTTTAACAAGGCCCAGCAGGATGTGTTGATGCCGGACATTGAAGAAGGTAATATTGTTTTAATCGGCGCGACGGTGTTTAACCCATTCTTTGCTCTTGTTAGTCCATTGTTGTCCCGTTCATTGGTATTTGAATTAGCGCCGCTAACTAAGGATGATTTACTGACGATCTTAAGACGCGCGATTGATGATAAAGAACGTGGCATGGGATTCTTAAATGTTGAGGCTGAGCCAAAGGCGCTGGAGTTCTTAGCTCAAACGTGCGATGGTGATGCAAGGCGGGCACTTAATGCCTTGGAGATAGCAGTTTTGACAACCAAGCCCGATGCCAAAGGTATTGTCCATTTAAATGTAACTGTGGCGCAAGAGAGCATTCAGAAAAAAGCAGTTAATTACGACGCGGACGGTGATGCGCATTACGATACGGCCTCGGCCTTTATTAAATCTATGCGTGGTTCTGACCCGGATGCCGCGCTTTATTGGATGGCTAAGATGATTTACGCGGGCGAAGACCAGCGTTTTATTGCGCGACGCATTGTTATTTGTGCCAGTGAAGATGTGGGAAATGCGGATCCCAATGCCTTGGTTATTGCAAATGCGGCGTGTCAAGCGGCTGAATTTGTGGGGTTGCCGGAGGCTAGGATTATTTTGGCGCAGGCGGCTGTCTATGTGGCCTGTGCGCCTAAATCCAACGCGGTATACTTAGGCATAGATGCGGCCTTAGAGGACGTGAAAGAAAAGCGCCTTCAGGCGGTACCAGAACACCTTAAGGACGGCAGTTATAAAGGAGCTAAGTCTCTTGGGCACGGAGTCGGATATCAGTATGCGCACGATTTTCCTAATCACTATGTCCCTCAAGTCTATATGCCCCATGACGCCGTGTATTATAATCCCACCACCCAAGGCCATGAAGCAAAGATCAAAGAACGCATGGACAAGCTCAAGAAAAAGTGATACCATAACTCCCGTTGTGGAAAAAACTAAAAGCTCTTTAAGAAAACATTTTTCTGAGCTTCTAAAAAAACAAGGAAGCCAAGAACGAACCGTTAAAAGCCAGGCAATTGCCGCGCAAGTTTTTGAACTGTCGGCGTTTATTAAGGCTAAAACTGTTCTTTTTTATGCTTCAATGCCGGGCGAAGTAGATACCTTCGCGATGATAAGTAAGGCCTTACAACTAAAAAAAAATGTCGCAATACCAGTGATTGTGCCTAATCAAAGAACAATGATTCCAACATTAATTAATTCAGTCGACGATCTTTACAGCGGAACACATGGCATCATGGAACCCCGTGCGGATAAGTCCAAGGCGGTTTCAGGTGAACGTCTTGATTTGGTGATCGTACCGGGACTAGCTTTTGACCGTGCTTTGCACCGTCTAGGAAGAGGCGCCGGATATTATGACCGATTTTTGGCTGATTTGCCGGATTCGGTCACGACTGTTGGGACTGCCTTTGATTTTCAAGTTGTGGATAGCCTTCCGATCGAGGATCATGATATTTCCCTCGATCTTGTCATCGCAGGATAATCTTACCCTTCGCCCCTGATAAAGTACAAGGGGAGTTATTAATGGAAAATTCAAGTATATTAGGACCAGCCTTGCTCGCTGTTTTTGTTGCCATTGGCTGTATTGTTTTCGGGTTCTTTTTAAACCGTATTTTAGGCGGTAAGCGTGTTCAAGAAGCCCAGAAAGGCGCCGCTGAAATCCGTGATTTAGCCAAGCGCGAAGCTGAAACCATCCGAAAGGAAGCAGAGCTCCAAGCTAAAGATATCTTAATCAAGATGCGTCAGGATTTTGAAGGGCAAACCAAGGAGCGCCGCGATGAATTAACGGCCGCGGAGAAGCGGATTGTCGGCCGCGAAGAAAACCTCGATAAACGCGTCGACTTATTAGAGAAAAAAGAAAAAGATCTGATGACCCGTTTAGACAGCCTTCGCACGGGGGAAGAAAGCATTAAAACTAAAAGCGAAGAATTGGAAAAATTAATTGCCGATGAAAAACAGCGTCTGCAGACAATAGCTAATTTATCTCAGGATGAAGCTAGGAAGATTTTATTGGCCCGCATTGAAGATGATTTATTGACAGAGAAAGCCTCCCGTATCCGCCACATTAACGAAGAAATTAAAGACAGCGCCGATAAAAAAGCGCGCGAAGTCATCAGTACGGCGATTCAACGTTGTGCGTCCGACCATACGGCGGAGACGACTATTTCGGTTGTGCCTCTTCCCTCAGATGAAATGAAGGGCCGTATCATTGGCCGGGAAGGGCGTAATATCCGCGCGTTAGAACAAGCCACGGGAGTTGATATTATTATTGATGATACCCCGGAAGCAGTCACTATTTCCGGTTTTGACATGGTGCGCCGCGAGATCGCCCGCATGGCCTTAGAGCAATTGATTGTTGATGGTCGCATTCATCCAGGACGCATTGAAGAAGTGGTTGAAAAAGCCAAAGCAGAACTTGAGAAAAAGATGAAGGAAGAAGGTGAGCGTGCCGCGATGGAGCTTGGGATCCATGGGATGCACCCGGAATTAATTAAGCTTGTCGGCCGCCTGCGTTACAGAACGTCTTTTGGTCAAAATGGATTGAACCATTCCATTGAAGTTGCAAAATTGATGGGCATTATGGCGCATCAATTAGGCACGGATGTGAAAACAGCCAAGCGCGCAGGACTTTTGCATGATGTTGGTAAGGTTGTTTCTTCCGACGTGGAAGAAGGGACGCACGCAATTGTTGGGGCAAGATTAGCCCGAAAGTACGGCGAGACCGAAGATGTGGCTTACGCGGTTGAAAGCCATCATGGCGAAGTGGAAATGAATACTATTTATGGCGTATTAGTGTCAGCGGCGGATGCCATCAGCGCGGCCCGTCCCGGTGCCCGTGCGGAGTCCATGGAA
>CAZCHB010000174.1:0-4400 GCA_964498235.1 uncultured Planctomycetales bacterium | reverse complement strand
CTGCCTAATTGGGGATATTTGACCGCTTGCCCGACGAATACAGGGACAGCCATGCGCGGGTCGGTGATGATGCATTTGCCGGCCTTGGTGATGACAAAAAAGATTAACAAGGTAATAACGGAACTTTCAAAATTGTCTTTTGCCAGCCGCGGATTTTATGGGGAAGGCACGCAGGCGTCGGGGAATTTTTATCAGATTTCAAATCAAGTGTCCTTGGGGCATTCAGAACTTGATATTATCCAGAATATTAACGGGCTGATCCGTCAGGTGATTGAGCAGGAAGAGCAGGCCCGTCAGGCTTTGCTGGTGCAGAATAAGCCCATGCTCGAGGATAAGATTTGCCGCTCATGGGGACTGCTTAAAACTGCGCGCATCATCTCGTCACAGGAGGCTATTGAACTATTTTCGATGGTGCGCTTAGGTGTTGATATGGGCATTCTAAAGCATGTGGATACAAAGTCGTTGAATGAATTATTTATCATGATCCAGCCGGCACATTTACAGAAGATAGAAGGTAAGAAGCTAAACGCATTTGAACGCGATACCAAACGGGCGGCGGTTATCCGCCAAAAGTTAGGTGCCGCGTCTATCTAAGAGGGGGTTACAATGTTTAATCGATTTACGGAACGGGCACGTAAGGTGATTGTTTACGCTAAAGAAGAAGCTCGCCGCTTTAACCATGATTATATCGGCACCGAGCATTTATTGTTAGGGCTGATCCGCGAGGGTGAAGGGGTTGCTGCCGCGGTTTTACAAAAATTAGGCCTTGATTTAGAAACTATCCGTCTGGAAGTGGAGAAATTAGTCCAGCCGGGCCCGCAAACGCAGGTGATGGGCGATATTCCCTTTACCCCGCGTTCCAAGAAAGCATTGGAGCTTTCCGCCGAGGAAGCCCGTGCATTGGGTCATAATTATATCGGCACTGAGCATTTATTATTAGGGTTAGTAAAAGAGGGTGAAGGAATGGCCTACCGTGTTCTTCTTAATTTGGGCCTAGACCTTGGTAAATTACGTAATGAAGTGATGGAATTATTAGGTTCAGGTATTCCCGGTTACGGCCAACAGCCGGAAGCGGCCGCGGCCAAGCAGGGCGGCAAAACACCGGCGATTGACGCTTACGGCCGTAATCTAAATAAATTAGCTAGGGATGGAAAATTAGATCCGGTCATTGGCCGTAAGAATGAGATTGAACGTGTGGTACAAATCCTTTCCCGCCGGACAAAGAATAATCCGGTTTTATTAGGCGAAGCGGGAATTGGGAAAACGGCAATCGTTGAAGGGTTGGCCCAGCAGATCGTTGCTGGCGATGTCCCTGAAATTTTAAGGGACAAAACCATTGTGGTTTTGGATTTAGCCATGATGATTGCTGGAACCAAATACCGCGGACAATTTGAAGAACGCATTAAAGCGGTTATGGATGAATTAAAGCGTTCAGGAAAGATTGTATTGTTTATTGATGAGATACATACCCTTGTCGGGGCAGGTGCGGCCGAAGGGGCTATTGACGCGGCTAATATCTTAAAACCGGCTTTGGCCCGCGGTGAAATCCAGTGTATTGGGGCAACGACCTTGGATGAGTATCGCAAGAACATAGAAAAAGATGCGGCGTTGGAGCGCCGTTTTCAAACCATCCTTGTTGAACCGCCATCTGTTGAAGAAACAATACTGATTCTAAAAGGTTTGAGGGATAAGTATGAAGCTCATCACCGTGTCAAGTTCTCTGACGAGTCGTTGGAATCGGCGGCCCGCTTGTCGGATAGGTATATTTCAAACCGTTTCTTACCGGATAAAGCGGTGGATATTCTTGATGAGGCTGGGGCCCGCGCACGCTTGCAGGCTATGGTTGTCCCGGATGATATCAAGGAATTGGAAGAAAAGATCGAAAATTTAAAGAAAGAGAAAGAATCTTATATTAAGATCCAGGATTTTGAACGCGCCGCGAAGATGCGTGACCAAGAGCGGGAAGTGCGTGATGAGCTTGAGCGCCGCCGCAGTGAATGGATGCAGAAACGCGATGACGTATCGTTAACAATTACTGACGATGATATTGCCCGCGTTGTTTCCCAATGGACGAAAATTCCGTTGATCCGATTGGAACAGAAAGAAAGTGAAAAGCTGTTAAAGATGGAAGAGCAGATGAAACAGGCGGTGATTGGCCAGGATGAAGCTGTTTCGGCTATTGCCCGTGCTGTGCGCCGCTCCCGTGCGGGAATCAAGAATCCCCGCCGGCCGATTGGGTCATTTATTTTCTTGGGACCAACAGGGGTTGGGAAAACCCTGCTGGCACGCATTTTATCGGAGTTTATGTTCGGTGATGATAAAGCATTGATCCAGATAGATATGTCAGAATACATGGATAAATTCAATGTGTCCCGTTTAATTGGCGCGCCTCCGGGGTATGTTGGTTATGAAGAAGGCGGACAATTGACGGAGAAGGTGCGTCGCCGTCCGTATTCTGTCATTCTCTTAGATGAGATTGAAAAGGCGCATCCGGATGTGTTTAATTTATTGCTTCAGGTCTTTGAAGACGGGCAGTTGACCGACAGCCTTGGCCGTAAGATAGATTTTCGCAACACGATTATCATCATGACCTCCAACGTCGGGGCAGAGACGGTGCGTAACGCCGGTGCCCTAGGTTTTGCCGTTCAGAAAGAAGATACGTCTTATAACGCGATGCGCGACCGATTGCTTGGGGAAGTGAAAAAGGCCTTTAAGCCTGAATTCATCAACCGTATCGACGATATCATTGTCTTTAGGCCGCTGACTAAGGAGCATTTGCAAAAGATCGTTAGTTTGGAAGTTAACCATGTTGTGGCACGTCTCAAGGATAAGGGCATTGACATTACCTTAACGCCGCAGGCGTTAGAATTCTTGATAGACAAGGGATTCGACCCGGTCTATGGCGCTCGCCCGTTAAAGCGGGTAATTCAGCGTTATATCGAAGATACTTTATCCGAAGAAATTATCGCTGGTCGGTTTAAAGAAGGAAGCAAGGTTAATATTGTTCGTAAGGACCAAGAAGCACTGGCATTTGAATAAAACCTTATGGTTGAATTAATTTCTAAATCCGGCAGTGTAGCCCTTAATTGGATCCGTTATCTTGGTCAATTATGGATCTTGTGGGGTCAGGCCATTGTTCTTTCAGCGACGCCGCCTTATAAGGGCATGCGAGCTTTGGCGCAGGCTGAGCGCATTGGGCCGGGAAGTTTCTTTATTGCGTCGATGGTAGCGTTCTTTGTAGGGATGATCATTGCTCTGCAGATGGCCTATCAAATGATCCAATTGTCGGCGGAGATGTATATTCCCAATATTATCGCTGTGGCTTTAACAAGGGAGCTGGCGCCGGTCTTGACGGCGTTGATTGTAGCTGGCCGTATTGGGGCTGGCATCGCCGCGGAGATTGGTTCAATGGTAGTGACAGAGCAGGTGGATGCCTTAAAAGCATTCGCGGTCAATCCCGTAAAGTATCTTGTTGTTCCGCGTTTTCTAGGGTTAGTCTTAATGTTGCCGGTGTTGACGATGTTTGCTGATATTATCGGCATTTGGGGCGGTTATGTCATTTGCGTCTTTAAACTGCACATTGGCCACGAGATGTTTTGGAAAATGACGTTTAAAGCGCTGGCGATGAAGGATATCATCACGGGCTTAGTCAAGACCATATTTTTCGGCATGATCATTGCTATCGTCGGATGCCATCAAGGATTATTAGTCAGGGGCGGGGCTGAGGGCGTTGGTAAGGCCACGACGACAGCGGTGGTGCGGTCGTTTATTTTGATCATTATGACGGATTGTTTAATAACATTCATTTTTTATTTCTTACTTAATGTCTAGCGGAATAGAAATACACAATTTATACAAAGCTTTTGGATCTCAGATGATCCTAAATAATCTTAGCCTAACGGTGCGCAAGGGTGAAACCAAGGCGGTGATTGGCCGTTCAGGGGTTGGTAAAAGCGTGCTTCTTAAAAGCATTGTCGGCTTGGTGCATCCGGAAAGCGGTTCAATTAAGATTAACGGTGTTGAGGTGACTGGTTTAGGCGAAAAAGAATATAACAAATTACGGATGGAAATCGGTCTTGTTTTTCAAGGCGGCGCGTTATTTGATTCGATGAATGTTGGGCAAAATGTTGGATTTGTATTGAATGAATTTATGAATTTGGACAAGAAAACAGTGCGTGAGCGCGTCAGAGATGCCTTGGCCTTAGTCGGCTTAAAAGACGTAGAAGAATTAATGCCGTCTCAATTATCCGGGGGGATGCGCAAGAGGGTGAGCTTGGCACGGGTGTTGTGCATGGAGCCACAGATTATTTTATATGATGAGCCGACGAGCGAAGTAGACCCGATTACCGCTGCAGCCATTAATAACCTGATCATTGAATTACGTGACAAATTAAAAGTAA